>CAIYOW010000045.1 GCA_903927955.1 uncultured Methylococcaceae bacterium
TGTTGCAGGGGTGATGGCTTGTCAGTAGCAAAACAGCGCGTTAATTTTGATTACGGGTTTTATCAAGAGTTAGCTGCTGGAATTGTATTAAGAGTCCGGCCGATGAAGCCTATCACCTAGATAATATAGTCCCCAGAAACTGGCTACGATCATTTGCCAGATTAGTAAAAAGAACATCATTGTAAATAGACCAGACAGCCAAATTTGCCATGATTCACGGATAACTGCTTTGAACGGTATGTAGGCTGATGATGAGAATATTGCAAGCACAATAAGGATTATGCTCTCTGCCGTAAGAAAAGCGAACATTGAACACAAAAATCGTCTTCTGGTTAATTCAATGGCAACATTTTCCCCCTGTATCATAATATCTATTTTGGGTGCCGGTGCTGGCATTGTTTTGTCAATATCGGTCTTATTAAAAGTTGCAATTGCCGCTAAAGCGGCAATGTAAAACCCAGGAAGTACTTGTACAAAATTCAAAATCTTCATAATTATCCCGCCATCTGCGTATAAAGATACTTGGCCAAATTGTTTCAGCACAAATACTAGCGCGGTAGACAGCGTAGCGAGCAAAAATGGATAAAGCCAATCCACCTTCCATTTGAGTTTGTGCTCAATGGTAAGATAGGATAGTGGTCGCAGAAGGTGTCTAATCATCATGTATCCTGAAGCAGTAATTCCTTCATTTTTGTAAGAATTGATTCGCTAAATTCGTCATAAGATGATTTTAAATCGAACTCAAATCCATCCAACTTGCTTTTTTTTACATAAGCTTGCGCTAACCCTTCGGCGGTATTCATTTCTACTGTTCTGTCAACACCAGTGGGTGTCTTGAATTTTACTTTTGCCCTGCTGTAATTATCTTTTTGTTTTTTGAATACGCTCACGATACGATCAAGTTTATTTGTAATCGAGTGTTCATTGTTTTCCAATGTTAGAATAAGGGTTTTACATTTTTCTTTAATGTAGCCATCCTCATCAAAATGAGTGTATTGGTCTTTATCTGTGATCAACTCAATGGAATGAACTTTTCCATGATCCAAATCGTATTGAAAATCGTTGGAAATGTGCCCGTCGAGTTCACATTTGAAAACAATATTGTACTTCTTTGGTTTTCCATTATTATCTACTGAACCGTCAGGATGCACTTGCTCAAAATCATCAGGGGAGATTTTTTTTGCTTCGATAAGCAGCTGATTTAGTAGTTTTTTAATAGTTGATACACCTAACCCAGCACAATGCTCGATAATGATAAGTGCCGGGTTAAGATCATCCTCAGGTAACTGAATTACCATATGTAAGGAAAAATCTTGCCCTTCCTCTTCCAGCTTTTCTGCGGTGCGCCGTTTGTTTTCTTTTGGAATGGTAAAAACTGGATCAGACATCTCTTTATCTGATTTATTAATAAGGATGCTGATGGTGCTATCAGTCCATTCCCAATCTGACACATACAGAAGCTCATGCCCTTTTGAGAACTCTTTGGTTCGTTGCTTCAATGGCACAAGCTGCATTAGCTCAAACGCTTTTTTGACAGGGATAGGTTTTGGAGCCGAAAAAGTTCTGGAGCTTGCGGAAATCGATAAATCGTAATAGAAAACCAATCGTTCTTTTTTTTTCATACTGCCCTTAATTTATCGAATTTTTTTTACAATTCTAACCTTAACCAGCAAAATCTTGTCAGCTTATTTTGGCCAATTAGCTCTTGATCTATAAAATTAGGTGCAACCCTTTTAACTAGGCTTTTAAGCTGTTATAAAGTGTTGCACGGCAAACATTGAGCAACTTGGCGACGGTTGCTGGACTCTCGCCCCTATCCAATAATTCGCGGGCATGTTTGCGCTGGTCGTCTGACAAGGACGGCCGCCGCCCCAATTTCACGCCGCGCTTCTTAGCCGCTTTCAATCCGGCTTGGGTGCGTTCCACAATCAAAGTCCGCTCAAATTCTGCCAAGGCCGCCAGCATGTGGCCTAGCAAACGCCCCGCCGCGCTTTCGGTGTCTATGGCTTCGGTCAGCGACAGGAAGGCAATCCCTTTCCCTTGCAAACTTGCCAGCACCTCCACCAAATGCGATAGCGACCGCCCCAGTCTGTCCAGTTTCCAGACAACAAGTGTATCCCCTGCCCGCAGGGATTCAAGGCAGCGCGTCAATTCTGGCCGCTTGCTGGACGAACCACTGGCCGTGTCGGTGAAGATATGCCCGCACCCCGCATGTTTCAGCGCGGCAATCTGTAAATCCGCTTTTTGATCGTTGGTCGAAACCCGTGCATAGCCATATTTCATGGCCTAATTATTAGACAAATTTATTAGACACGCAAGCCGTTGATTTTGTGAGTTTCTTGTTTTGTCTAAAAAACCTTCGTTTGTTAGACATGCTATAGCTGAATATGGATAGATTTTTCGCTTATAACAGCGAACTCAAAATTAGACTTGCTTGCCGTTAGCTAGGTTCGGCCAAAATTGAGCGGACGGTTTCAAGTGTCATGATGAGGGTCATCGGCTGCAAAGGTGATTCCACGAAACCGCGTGACAGATAAAACTGCTTGGCCTGATCAGAAAGCGCATGAACCAGTATCGCGAACACACCCGCATCGCCGGAGACGTTGACCGCCCGTAGCATTGCATCGCGCAGCAGAGCCTGCCCAATTCCCTGGTTGTGGTAACGCTTATCGACGGCAAGCCGACCGAGGAGCAGAACCGGCAACGGGTCTGGCATGTTGCGGCGCATGGCTTTGGGTGCCGCTTCATGGCTGATAGCTCCCGCCGATAGGCTGTAGTAGCCAATAACCTTCGCACTGGCACACAACACAAAACAGCGCGAAGCCCCAATCGCATGGTTTTTTAACGCACGTCTTTTGAGCCATTCGTTCAGGGAGAATTCGCCGCTGTCGAAGTTCGACAGCTCCAGTTTATCTGTGATTGGAACTGGCGGTGTGAGATTGAGCGCGATCATTGCTCCCAGGGTGCTTTCGTCTTGAGTAACCGGCGCAGCTTGTCAGTGGGTGGCAAAGGGTTATCGAGCAGTGCCTGAAATTGGGCAAAGGTGACTTCATCGACGGTGAAAAAGGTTTGGTCGAGCAAAACATCTTCTGCTTCCCGACAAGCCGCTTCCAGCATAAAATCAGACCGGCTGCGACCAAGGCGGTCGGCGGCCTGGTCGATCAGGTCGCGCTGCTTGGTCTTAGCGCGGATATTGATGGAAACGGAACCCGTTTCTTTAGTTTGTGCCTGGGGCATGGCAATACTCCTCTGTATGTATAACAAACATACATTATTGTATAGAAAATTTCAACACATTTAACGGAGTCAGTTATACCCCTTTTGTACCCTTCTATGTGATAATGTCCTTTATCGCCTATAGGAAACCTGCTAAAAACAGCCCATGACTCAGCTTGTCATTCTGCCTTCACCGTGTTGCCGTAAACTTTCGTTATACTCAGGTCAGTTCGTTACCTTGTATTTTGGTTTTTGTGCCGACTGTTTTCGTTAAATTTGTAAGGCATGGCGGTGATGAATTCGATCAAACAACGGAAGCGCTCATGTTAACTCATGACAATTTCGGAGTCTGGCCGAATTTTGCAACAACGCAACGCGGGGAGTCGCTATTTTTGCGAAAGCTTGTTTAGGGGCATCCCAGCCCCAACAAGCGGCAAAAATCACGCGACCGCCATTGCCTTCGGCTGCCCCGATTCGTCCGCGTCACCTGGTTCCGGCCCAACAAGGGGACCGGAA
>CAIYOW010000046.1 GCA_903927955.1 uncultured Methylococcaceae bacterium
AATGAGGCAATGACAAAATTATCGCCGCATTGGGCGGCGGCTATTTCTTCCACGGCAGTTTTGCCAGAACCCGCCCCACCCATGGACATGAATAACTTAGGCTGGGCATCGGCTGTTTTGCCCTGAAAAATAGCTTGTTTGGCAGCTTCCAATTTTCGGGTGATTTTATCCAGCCGTTCATAGGCAATTTCCACAGCACGCACCAACCGGAAGTCTTCGGAGGCCGCCAACAGCAATTTGTCTTTTAAGGGTTCATTATTGGCCAGATCAAAAATCTGTGCCCCTTCACCTTCACACTGGCGCAGCAAATCCAACAGTTCGGAGTGGCCCGGCGAACGCAAGCCGGTCAGCATATTGGTGTCCAGGCAAAATAGCGGGGCTATGCCACCCGCTTCTATGACAATGCCGTCAATCTCGTTTTTGCCAGGCTGGCGCAAGGCCTCGGTGCCGGGCAAATAGGCAATCACATGGCTAGCGGCACTCAGCGGATAGTCTGCCAAATGCCTGCCGGCAATAAACAGCTCGGTACGGATGCTAGCCAATGGCACTAGCCCGCCATTGACGGACACCAAGCATTCAATGCCGTCGCTAGTACGGTGCGACAAAAAGGGAATGCCGAAGATGAATTTTTTGTTTTCTTGCCATTTGCCATAATCATTGGGCAAATTTTGTAGGCTTTTGCAGCGAGTAGGGTTCAATGCGTGGCGGAAGGCCGTCGTCACTAAAGCCGATGGGCTGTAAAGGTCATGCAGGGCCATGGGGTCGCTGGCATCCAAGCGCCGGAAATCAATGCCCGGCTCGTAAACGGCCTTAAAAGCGGGTAAATTCCCCAACGCGGTCATGAAAAAATCCAAAGTGATGCGGTTGCCGTAATGGAACGGCCTGACCAGACGCATGCGTTGATAAAACGCGCTGAGGCGTTCAGCAATGTCTTCATTGCGGATAACAAAGCCATTATTGTCAAAAATGGCAGTGGCACTATTGTCATCACCATCATCCAGCACCAGCCTTTCGATGGCCTCGCGGAAGCGGGTGCGTTTTTCAGGGTCAGGCATAGTGCCGGGACGGTGGCTGACATTGGCCTGCTCCTTCCAATCGTAAAACAATTCCCGATGGATACGGGAGAACAAAGTGGTCAAATAGGTGACGCGCTTGGCTTGGTCTTGCGATACAGTCTCTTCAATTTCCTGCTTCAGTGTCGAGCTTAGCCTGACCGCTTGGGCAATAGCCAACGCGGTCCGTAACTTGATCAATTGCCGATAACCTTGGATATGCAGGTTGGTATTTTCATTCATCATAAATTAGCCATACTTGACGGCAAAGCCGATGTTTAGAGGGCTTTGCCAACCTTTAAATAATTTAAGCTGATAATAAACGTTTCAAGTTGTTATGCACAATAGCCAGGCTCATTCTTTATGGTCGCGCTGATCGTCTGGCTCCGTAATCCAACAAAAACATTGCTGGGTGATATGGTGCTAATTGCCAAACCAGTGGTGCATTTCAACCAAACTAAGGCTAAGCCAAGGGTCAGTACTTTGCTACGGCTGTTGTCCTGTTTTAATATGTAAACTAACTTCAGTAAGATAGCTGATACAGCCATTTTCCTCGCCAACAAAAAAATTTTGGCGTGTAATTTGCTTAAAACCATTAAAAGCCGAGCGCTGCTTTAAATAAACCGCGCAACAGCTGCACTGCTTGACTAACTACACTATAAGGTTCAAATCATGAGTGAAACAAATCTATCGGCTTTGCCCAAAACGGGGCTGGCTGGCTTGCAAGAAAACTGGCGCAGTGACTTATTGTCCGGTTTTTTGGTGTTTTTAATTGCTATGCCATTATGTTTGGGCATCTCCTTAGCCTCTGGATTCCCCCCTTCGGCGGGCATTATCACCGCCATTATTGGCGGCTTGCTGGTATCGCGGCTGAGCGGCTCATTTGTAACCATTAATGGCCCGGCAGCGGGTCTGATCGTCGTTGTATTGGGGGCTGTGCAGTCCTTGGGCAATGGTGACAATATGGTGGGTTACCGTTACACCTTGGCAGCCATTGTCATCGCCAGTGCCTTCCAAATTGTCATGGGCTTGTTAAAAGCCGGCCGGTTAAGCTCGTTTTTCCCTGCATCGGTGGTGCATGGCATGTTGGCGGCGATTGGCATCATTATCATGACCAAGCAAATTTTTGCCGTGGTGGGCAGTGCACCGGTAAAAGGCAGCAGTCTGCTTTCGACTATGGCCCAGATTCCTGAAGGCTTCATCAACATGAAGCCGGAAATTGCTATTATCGGTTTTAGCGGTTTGGCGATATTGATTGCTTGGTCGCTGATTAAAAACAAAACCATAAAAATGATCCCCGCACCTTTGGTTGTCGTGGTGGTGGGCATTGCCTTGGGCCATTACTTTAATCTAAGCACAGCTTATCCAAAGCTGTTGGTGAATATTTCCGATGATTTTTCATCCAGCTTTTTCTTTCCTGACTTTGGCAAAATCGCCACCGGTGAGTTTTGGGGGGCGGTGCTGAGCATCTGTTTGGTCGGCAGCTTGGAAACGCTATTAAGTGCTATGGCAGTGGATAAATTAGACCCTTTTAAACGCCATTCCGATCTGAATAAAGACTTGACCGCAGTAGGGGCGGGCAATTTGCTGGCCGGTTTGGTGGGCGGTTTACCAATGATTGCGGAAATTGTGCGTAGTTCGGCAAACGTCACGAACGGTGCCAAAACCGGTTGGGCCAATTTTTTCCATGGTCTGTTTTTGTTGATATTTGTGGCGTTGTTCCCCGCACTCATCCGCAGTATCCCCTTGGCAGCATTGGGTGCATTGCTGGTGTTCACCGGCTTCCGATTGGCTTCGCCGAAAGAGTTCGGCAAAGTGCTGGGGCTTGGCAAAGAACAAATGGTGATGTTTGTCGCCACTATTGTCGGTGTTATCGCCACTGATTTGTTGGTGGGCGTGGCAATTGGTATTGTCACCAAATTTATTATTCATTTGTTGCGCGGAGTCAAGCCCGGCAATTTGTTCAAAATTGATTTTGTCATCACCCCCGCCAGCGATAACAGTGTGTTGATTGAAATACGCGGCGCTGCTATTTTCTCCAACCTATTGGCGTTAAAAGATGCCCTGATGGCTTTGGAATCCGGCAAAACCCTTATTTTCCAATTAAACGACGCTTATTTGCTTGACCATACCATGATGGAGTTTTTCCATGATTTCCAACATGATTATGAAGCCGAAGGTGGCCACTGTCAGTTTCTTGGCATGGAATATCATGAAACCTTTGCCGACCATCCGTTGGCGGCCCGCCGCAATAAGCAAAATCTCGCTTGATGCCCCATTAGCGTGAGGGTGGTTAGCGCCACCCAATGCCTTTGTTAGCTGTTGGGGTGTGCGTCCCGCCCCAATTCATGAATTGACTGGGCTTGTTTCAGGCTCAGCTTGACCGGACTCCCGCAATGACTTTAGCAAACCCTAGCCCCGCCATCAACTTTGAGCTTGATGCCGCCATCAACCGTGTCAGCCGTTGGCTGCCCATCCAAGGTCCGATCAAGGATTTTATCCATCACAACATTTTACATGCCGTACAGCAGTATCCCTTCCATAAAGGCGTGGCTATAGCCGCTAAAGTTTACGGCGCAAGAAGTTATCTGTCTGCGGCGGATTATCAGGCCATGTACCGTAAAGGTCGCATTAAAGATTTTGCGGTTGATTGGGCGATCAGGCAATCCGGTTATACGCCAGAACATTACCCGTTGCTGCGTACCAACTTGTTTATTGAGAATGACACCCAACATTATCCGCCCGTGTCCTTGGCCAACAACGGTATCCGCAACCACTGGCTGAGCCATCTGGAAACCGATCTTAATTCGTTGGTGCATCCTCTCATGTTCCGGTTGCTGGGCAATTTTCTTGATCAAGGTATCAGCCGCTGGACACTGAGTAAAAAAGACGAGCCATTTTGGGCGTGTGTATGGCGGTTGGCACACAATAGCCTGTTACCACTGTATCCATTCGATACGGCATGGGCGCAAGATTGGCTGGACAAGTCGCCTGATGAGGTGATCTTGGCTTGTTTGCAACGGCTAGTGGGCGATGAAACTTTGTATGAGCAATACATTTTGGAGTTGCTGCTAGGGCATCCAGGCTGGTCTGGCATGGTGCGCTTAATTGAGCAACGTCCTAATGCCCTGCTGAAACCCCGGAAAATTTCCCTGAAAGAAATGCTAGCCATTGAGCTGTTGGCGGAATGGGCCATCTTACAAAAAAAATTCGGCAACGAATTTATTGCCGTTCGGCAGCTGCCTGATATGAGCAATATCCCCTTGCTCAGCGATTATGAAGCCAAAGCCACCATACCCCTTAACTTAAAAATTTGGCATGAGGCGATGGAGTATTCCCGCTATGCGGAGTTGATGGTGGCGTTAAAAGATCAGCCTGCACCACAAAGCAGTTCTGTGCCACTTATTGCACAAGCTTTTTTCTGCATTGACGACCGCGAATGTTCGGCGCGCCGCTATCTGGAAGAGGCCAACCCCGCCATTGAAACATTTGGCGCACCTGGCTTTTTTGGCATTGATTTTCTCTACCAAGGTTATGACAATACTTACGTTGTAGCCCAGTGCCCCAATATTTTAAATCCTAAGCACCTGATCTTGGAAACCAGCACACAACCGACATCAGAAAAAAACAACCTGACTGACGGATTGTCCGATTTGCATATCAAAGGGCATTCATTATTATGGAGCTGGCTATTCACCCAACTATTAGGCTTAGGCTATGCGGTCAAGATGGTCTGGGACACGTTCCGGCCAGGCGCGCAACTATTAAGGTTTAAAACCTTGAGTGAAGTCAGTACACAAACCCATTTGCATTTGCTGCGTGAAAATGATGAACCCACCGAAGAAGGCCGTTTATTGGGTTTTTCATTCATCGAAATGGCCGACAAAGTGGAAGGGTTGCTCAGGAACATTGGCCTGACCAAAAACTTTGCACCACTGGTTGTGGTGATCGCACACGGTTCCAGCAGCACTAACAATCCCCATTTTGCCGCTTACGAATGTGGAGCTTGTGCGGGCAAACCAGGCGCCCCCAATGCGAGGGCGTTTGCTTGGATGGCCAATAGCGAACCCGTCCGCGCCATCCTGCGCGAACGTGGCATAGCTATTCCAGACCAGAGTTTTTTTATCGGGGCGCTGCACAACACCAGCCGTGATGAAATCACCTACTTTGACCCCCATTTGTATGACCGTTGCCCGACAGAAAACCTTGCCGCGTTTAAAGCAGCCATGCAGCAAGGCTTGCATAAAAACGCTTGGGAACGTTGCCGTTGGTTTGAATTGGCTCCAGACAGCAATAACTATGATGATGCCCATGAGCATGTCCGGGCGCGGGCTTCGTCCATCTTTGAGCCGCGCCCCGAATGGGATCATTCCAATAACCTCTACTCCATTGTGGGCAGACGCCAATTGACCAAAAACCTGTTTTTGGACAGGCGTTCCTTTTTGCAGTCTTACGACCCTAATACCGATGCCGATGGGTCTATTCTTGTAAAAATCCTTTCAGCCATCATCCCGGTTTGTGGTGGCATTAACTTGTCCTATTTCTTTTCGCGCATGGACAATTCCGTTTATGGTGCCGGCACCAAACTGCCCCATAACGTCATTGGCCTGCTAGGCGTTGCCAACGGCGTGGAAGGCGATCTGCGTACTGGCTTAGTCTCGCAAATGATAGAAGTGCATGAACCGGCAAGATTATTGATTGTCATTGAGCAAACCACCAGAATCCTGGATTTGGCCTTCGCCAAACTGGGGGACACTTTAATGGAATGGCTGGACAACAACTGGGTGCGCTTGGTGGCCTGTCATCCTGAAACCCGCGCATTGTATTTCTACCATCATAGCGGTTGGCAGCCAGTGGAATTGCCAGAAGATTTTATTGCACCGGTGGCGGATTGCGCGGAAACCATCTTTACCGGCAAACACCGCACTATTCCTGTGCATGTGATGACAAGAGCAGCGGCAACTACCTAAGCGCCCAATTTGCCATTTGATTTAAGAGAGCACATCATGAACTTATTATTACTCAGCTGCGAACTGTTGCCCTTGCTCGGCATTATATTGATCACCTTGTTTGGCAGAAAAGAACAGAGTATCGCAAAAATATCATTTTGGATAACCCATGCCATGGGCTTAAGCATATTTGGCTTGTTGGCGGTATGGGCTAGCACCGGCTTTGCCGCCCACGAATTCGAGCTGTTCAGCCTCTACAAACAGGGCAGCTACCATTTCCCCGTGTTGTTTTTTCTGGATCGGGTCAGTGCCGTCTATTTGTTTGCCGTTTGGGTGATTTTTTCGGTGATTGTGCGTTATTGCCGTAACTATCTGTATCGCGAACCGGGCTACAAACGGTTTTTTATCACTATCTTTGGCTTTGCCTTTGGCCTGAACATAATCGTAATGTCCGGTTCGATTGACATGCTGTTTGCAGGCTGGGAAATTGTCGGCATATCATCGTTTTTATTGATCGCTTTTTATCGGCATCGCGTGCAGCCAGTACGCAATGCCTTACGGGCATATACCGTCTACCGGTTTTGTGACATCGGCCTATTGCTGGGCGCGTTGCTTAACCATCAGCTGTTCCACGAAAGCGACCATTTCAGTAACCTGAGTGTGCTGTTTGAACACTCAGCACCACAGCCCGCCAGCTATCTGGGCTTGTTGGTCATGTCCCTGATGATTTTTGTCGCCGCTGCGGGCAAATCAGCACAGTTCCCGTTTTGTTTTTGGTTGCCTAGGGCAATGGAAGGCCCCACCCCGTCCAGTGCGATTTTTTATGGGGCGTTGTCGGTACACTTGGGGGTATTTTTGCTGCTCCGCACCATGCCAATCTGGAGCTACCATATACTGATGCGTTCCATTTTGTTTTTAATTGGATTTATCACCCTGATTATCGCCAGCTTCGCAGAAAAAACCCAATCTAACATTAAAGGCCAAGTCGCCTATGCCTCAATCGGTCAAGTTGCTTTCATGTTTATGGAGCTGGCCTTGGGGCTGGAAACCTTGGTGTTGGTGCACTTTTTGGGCAACGCTTTCTTGCGCTGTTACCAGTTATTGGTGTCACCTTCCATTGTTGCCCATGCTTTGCGGGTGGACGGGGCTATTGACACCAATGTGGAGCCAACCAATCCAGCCTTAAAGGCTCACCTGCCGGTATCTATCCGCGATAGTTTCCCCGAGGTGCTGCAAAACACGCTATATGTCTTTGCATTGCAGGAGGGCAATTTGGAATTATGGGTGCGTTCATTGCTCTGGTCGCCGCTGAAAAGATACGGTGCGCAAATTAATGCCACCAAACCTTGGCAATTCTTGCTGGTGGGTGTGCTAGTGATCGGTTCATTACTGATTCTCAATCAAGGCGGATTTGTCAATGCCAGCGTATTTGCTTTTCCTTTGGCGGGTGCCATGGTGCTGGCTTCGTTAAGTGCGTTTAGCCAGAAACATAATTTTATCGGCACTTGGAATGCGGTCGCGCTCAGTTTTGCCTTGGCAGGGGCTTCCGTGTGGTTTTTACAGCCCCAAGCCAGTGAAGAAATTATCTTTTTCGCATCTGGTATTATCCCGTCTTGGCTACTGGGGATTGCAGTGCTGTTAAAATTACCCAAACCTGAGATGTTTAAAGACACACCGTTTGCTTATCGTGCCATGTCAGAAACCAACCCGTTGTTGGCCTTGCTGTTGTTTTTCAGTTTTTTGGGGTTGATCTGCTTTCCCATCTCCCCCGCTTTTATTGGCGAAGACTTGTTGCTTTACTATGCCAGCAGGGAATATACCTTGATTGCCGCGCTGATAGCCGCCTGTTTTGTCATCAACGGCATTGCCGCCGCACGGGTTTATCTTCGCCTGTGCATGGGTAGGCCAGCAGACTTTGTCAGGGGGCGTTGATGGTTTGCAAGGAGCTTTTGCGGGGTTCTCTTTTTACCGCTAAAAACCTGCCATGGAATTGACTTGCCCAGCGGCTTTCAGGGTTATAATGTTCGCCAATAAACCGTCGGTCTAAGGTGGCTGGCGGTTTTTTATTGTCTAATCAATCTCATAAAAATCAACAAGGGTAAACCATGCGTTTTTTAATTGCTGTCATCAAACTGGGTGTCAAATGGACACCTAAATCTATTGTGTTAAAAGTCGCCAATATTAAATTGAAAGGCATTGCAGAAATAAAAGATTATGCGGTGGATTTGGATGCCCGTACAGTCTATGCCAATACTTTGTTATCGGGTGAAACAGAAGCAATAGAAGTATGGGCAGAGCAATTTGGCATAATTTTAGACAATGGCAGTTACAAATTTGTTTTGCAGCAAGCCCATTCCAATAAGGCGTGGTTGAACAATTCGTTTGCTTTTGTGTTGGGCAAAGCTTTCCCGATTCCGGTCGTGCCAAAATTGGCCCGTTTTATGCCGCTGGCTTATGAGTTGCTGAAAGTTGAGCAGGCATTGCCTGGACAAAAAAAGATTGCTGCAGGTGATGCAGTGGAGTGATGGTTTTGCCAGGCTTGCCCAAAGGTAGGTGTTAGACCACTACAATGACAGGCGGCTAGGCGGCATGTGCAGGAGTCTGGAAGACCGCAAGCAACGGCGTTCCGGCAACCACCAATTTTTGTATAGTCACCGGTAATCCTTTACAATGCCCGCTAAAGGAAATTTTCTATGGTAATTCTATGCAAATTGATGTGTTTAACGGTGATGCTGATGGTATTTGTGCCTTAGTGCAACTTCGCCTTGATCGGCCTGTCGAAGCACACTTGGTGACTGGCATCAAAAGAGACATTCAACTATTGGAAAAAATTTCCGCCCAGCCGGGTGACCAAATAACTGTGCTGGATATTTCCTTGGAAAAAAACCGCCCGGCCCTCGACCAAGTGTTAGCAATAGGCGCCAATGTTTTCTATGTAGACCATCACCAAGCCGGAAACATACCAGAACACCCTAACCTGACTGCCTTAATAGACACCGACCCCAATACCTGCACCAGCTTGTTGGTCAACCAGTATTTGCAGGGCAAATACCTTGCTTGGGCCGTCACCGCCGCATTTGGCGACAACTTATTGGCGGTGGCCGAAACAGCCGCGCAACCCTTATGCTTATCCGAACAGCAACTCAAGCAACTGAAAATATTGGGTACCTGCATCAATTACAATGGCTATGGCGGCAGCCTATCGGACTTGCATTTTGCCCCCGATTCGCTGTATCGTGAACTGGCATCTTATGATTCGCCGTTTGATTTTATAGATGACAATGCCGCCATCCATCAACAGTTGTTGGGTGGCTACGCTGAAGATATGCATTTGGCCCTGCAAATAAAACCCGAATACATAACTGCACATATCGCCGTGTTCATCCTGCCTGATGTGCCGTGGTCGCGCCGTATCAGCGGTGTCTTTGGTAATGAATTGGCTAATTTGCATCCTACCCGCGCCCATGCCGTGCTGAGCTTTACCGGACAGGGCGACTACCAAATCAGTGTGCGCGCACCTTTGACCAATAACACCGGTGCTGATGAGTTATGCTCAGCTTTCCCTACCGGAGGCGGGCGGAAAAGTGCAGCGGGCATCAATCATCTGCCAGTTGACCAGCTGGCGACATTCATTGCGGCTTTCGAACAAAAATACCCGTAATTTTCCTATCCCCGATCAGGTGTAAACTTCTATATGACAAAAAGCTCCAATACCGTCTGGCATCACGCCACTGTCACCCGTGCCGATAGGGAGACATTGCATCAGCATAAAAGTGCCATCTTATGGTTTACTGGCTTGTCCGGTTCAGGAAAATCAACCTTGGCCCATGCTGTGGAAGATTACCTGCACAAAGCCGGTTGCACCACTTTTGTACTGGATGGTGACAACGTTCGCCACGGGCTGTGCAGTGATTTGGGCTTCAGCGATAACGACCGCGTTGAAAATATCAGGCGCATTGGTGAGTTGTCCAAATTAATGGTGGAAGCGGGCATCATCACTTTAACAGCCTTTATATCCCCCTTCAGATCAGACCGTAATGCCGCCAGAAACTTAGTGCCGCATGGTGATTTTTTGGAAATTTATTGCCAGTGTCCTATCGAAACCTGCGAGCAGCGTGATGTAAAAGGACTGTACAAAAAAGCCCGCGCTGGTCATATCCCCCATTTCACCGGCATTGGCTCGCCTTATGAAGCACCGGATCATCCAGAACTGATTATCGACACCCACGCACAATCATTGGCAGAAAGCGTCGATAGGGTGATCAACTTACTGGTTGATCGCGGCATGTTGGCGGCTCAGCCAAATTAAGCGACGCGCCCAACCGCTTTTTTAGCCGCTAAACTGGTCTTTCAAATGCCTAATAGCGGCAAACACCTCCGCCGCTGGCTTGCCTATGCCTGCACAGCTTTGTTGCACGGCTTGGTTATCTTCCCGTAAAAATGGATTGGTTGCCAGCTCTTCGGCTAAGGTGCTAGGTACGGTGGCCTGTCCGTTGGCACGGCACTGATTGACTTGACGCATTTTTTCTTGTAGTGCCCGGTTATCCGGCTCTAGTGTCAAAGCGAAACGCCCGTTGCTCTGGCTATATTCATGGCTGCAATAAATGCGTGTTTCCGGCGGCAAGCACTTAAGCTTTTGCAAAGAAGCCCAAAGCTGCCCGGCAGTCCCTTCAAACAGGCGGCCACAGCCCATCACAAATAATGTATCGCCACAAAACAACAGACCATCGTCAGCAAAATAATACACAATATGACCGCTGGTATGCCCCGGCGTGGCAATCACTTGGGCCTTGTGCTGGCCAATAGCAACAACATCATGCTCCACTACGTCTAGGTCAACATTCGGTATACGGTGCAGGTCTGAGGCGGCGGCGACCACCGTACAGCCCGTTTTGGCTTTTAGCGCGGCAATACCGCCGGTGTGGTCGCTATGGTGATGGGTTATCAGAATATGGCTCAATTGCCAGCCATATTTGCTTAACGCTGCCAAAACGGGCGGCGCAATGGCGGGGTCTACCACTGCGGTTTGCCCCGATTCACCATCATGCAGCAAATAAATATAATTGTCGGTTAAAGCGTGCAATTGGATAATGGTCAGCATAATAATAGCGTGTCGAAAAAAACTGCTCAGGGTTAAGGGGAGAGGCTCAATCAATGGTGCTAGGATTCCAAAAAGCTTGCGTGACGGATGATTGGGCCATCAATTTTTCCACAATGGCATCCAATGCGTCCGAATCCACCGAAGTGGACAATAGCGTGGCAAAAATTTGCACCTCATTTTGCACAAAAGGGTGCAGGTCAAAATCACCAACCGGATAATTAGCTTCATCCAACAACAATTCCAACTGATCCATGGTCGCTTTTTGAAACTGCCGGTCACAGATCACACAGACACAATAAGTGACTTCGCTGGCGGTGTCATCAATTGGCTGGCGATTAATGATATTGACCAACGGCCTCAACAAAGTGTTCCCCGCCAACACAAAACCAGCAGCCAGTGTTGCTTCCAGTATCAAGTCCGCACTGGCACAAGCCCCGACCGCCGCCGCACCCCACAGCGTTGCTGCCGTGTTAAGCCCGCGTATATTGCCGTCACCTTTCATAATCACACCGGCACCCAAAAAACCAATGCCGGACACCACATAAGCAGCCACATGCACCGCTCCGGCATGACCATCTAAGCGGTTCGCCATATCAACAAACACCGCTGCTCCCACCGCAACCAGCACATTTGTCCGCAGTCCCGCCGTCCGTTGCCGGTATTGGCGCTCCAAACCAATCAAACCACCCAACACAAAGGCCGTAGACAGGCTGATAAAAGTATCAAGTAAGGAGACAACATTAATGTTTTGAAAGGTTTCCATAGTTGTTATTGCCCAACCGCTTTTAAAAACCCCTGAATATAAGCTGCAGGCAAGTCAATTGCTTCGTAAGCTTGCGAAGGTGACTGTAACACCAAGTTCAACCCCGTCAGGCGCGCCCGTTGCAAATCGCTGGCTGATAAATCCAAGGCAAATTGGTCTTGGTAAAGGCACGACGAAATTAAGTTGTTAAACAGCTGGCAACGTTCCGCAAAATGTTGTAGCGGGCTTAAAGTACGGGTTGACTGGTCAGCAAACTTGGCCAGCTCATAATGCCGCAGATTGCCGCCATAATTTGCTTGTACCAGCAAGCGGAAGGCGCTGTCTTGGCTTTCTGGGTGTTCGGTCGCCAGTAAATGATACTTGAGGGTGTCGTAACCAAAGAATAAGGTGCGGTACTGGCTGCTATATAAATCCGGTGCGTGCCATAAAAAACCTTGAGCATTAGTTTGCGGGCTACGCGCAACGCGCCCAGCTATCTCATCGGCAGACTGCTCCCTGATATTGTCGGCGCAACTGCACAACAGCATCATCAGACATAATCCATCAATTAAGTGCTGGACAGAAAATGTTCTCATTGCTTTGCTCCAAAAATAATACCAGCCCAGCCTTAAATGTCTTGCGGGGTTACCTGCCGCGCGGCGACAACAGCACAAACATCAGAAAAATAATCACCAGCACAGGCCAGAAGAAAGGCGCGACCAGAAAAACCATCAATAAGGCAAAAAACAGCACTGCCAAAAATAACACCAACCCCACACCAAAAAACAACAAGACCGCCACTGCACCACTGATGGCAATCACCGCTAAGGCACTGGGCAAGGCGGCAAAGCGGATGATAGGGTTGTCTATTGGCTGCCCGTTCATCATTAGCTGAAAAACCCCCACATCGGGATGAAACAAATAACTCAACAGGGCAATCACAACCCCCATAGCAAACACAGTGGTGATCAGCGGATAATGCGGTTTCATGTCGGGTTCTCCCAAGGAATCAAATACAAGGTGCTGGCATTTTTTTATGGTACAGGGAACGGCAAGGCGTCCGTCCAGTGGCTATTACCCGTTGCCGCATCACGGTTTGGCAACTGGCTATTATCCCACCCGCCGCCCAACGCTTTGACCAACAGCACCGCATAATTGAAACGCTCGCCCAACACCGTCACGGCAGATTGTTCATTACTGAACACTGTAGTTTGTGCGGTCAGCACATTCAAATAACCCACAGTGCCCGCTTGGTACTGGTTTTCGGTGATGGTCAGGGCTGCTTGCGCGGTTTGCACCGCATGGTTTAAAGATTGCCCTTCTTCAGCCAAGACCCGCAACGCAGACAAATTATCCTCCACTTCCTGAAAGCCGGTCAGCACCGTTTGCTGGTATTGCGCGGCACTGACATCAAAACTGTCGATGGACTGTTTCAGTGCGGCATTGTGGGCGCCGCCATCCAATAAGGTCAAGGCCCCCGCTGCAGGGCCAATAGCCCAATATCGGCTGGCAGTGGAAAACAAGCTGGACAACACCCCCGTCTGCCAGCCATTGCTGGCCGATAAGGTCAGGGTGGGAAAATAAGCCGCTTTGGCGACACCTATTCTGGCATTGGCAGAAGCCACCAGCCGTTCGGCATTGGCAATATCAGGCCGCCGCTCCAGCAGAGTTGAAGGAACGCCAACCGGCACAGCAGGTGGTTCATGGGGCAGCGGGGTAAGTGGCAAATTCAGTTCGGCGGGCGTTTTACCGATTAATACCGCAATGGCATGTTCCATTTGCGCACGTTGCACACCTAAACTCTGCGCTTGCGCCTTGACAGAAGCCAATTGTGTTTCCGCTTGAGCCACATCGCTGCGTGCAGCAACCCCCACCGCATAGCGGTTTAATGTCATAGCCAACGTTTTTTGGTAGGCAGCCACTGTTTTTTCCAGCACTTGCTTCTGGGTATCCAAGGTCAGCAGCTGAAAATAATCCTGCGCCAAGGTCGCTTGGGTTGATAAGCGCAACACTTGCAAGGTGGCAGCACTGGCTTGGGCGCTGGCTACATTGGCCTCAACTTGTCGCCGCACACTGCCCCAAAAATCCGGCTCCCAAGCAATATTCAACACTGCACCGAACAAGTTACGTACTCCCGCCACCGCCACGCTTTGCCCAGAAGCCGCCTTAAAACGGTTAGTGGTGGTGTTCAGTCCGACGGTCGGCAAATAAGCAGCCCGCGCCGATTGCGCCAAATGCTGGGCCAGGCGGTATTGCGCCTCCGCCATGGCTAGTGAAAAATTTTTGCCTACCACTTGCTCTTCTAATGCATTCAGCTGCTGATCACCGAAGATTTCCCACCATTTTCCAGGTAGTTTGTCATCCTTCGGTTGCGCCTGCCGCCAACCTTTCAACTCTTTAAACTCGGCGGGTACATTGTCGGTTTTGGGGCGTGCATAATCACGACCCATCACACAACCGGACAGGAGGGCAACCAGTAAAACCATAGTCCACAAAGCAAAAAAACGGGTTAGCATGAACACCTAAGCAATTGGGTAGAAAGAACTGCATGAGCGGGTCATGCCCGCAATATTCGCAGCTGCATAGGTTGTTTGCTGCATGACCCGCATCTACAATTCATCTTAGAGTGACAGCCTATGCCCTCTATTTTATAGCAAATGACGGATTTAACCTATGGTGGCCGAACAAGACGGTTACTCGGGCTTTTAACTTTGCTGTCCAGAGAGGTATATTCCACCGGTCATTAGTTTAATTATTTACATATCAATAATTTATATTTCATTATGGACGAATAAGAGCCGATTATGTGATAATCAAAAACCATTCTTATAAATCTAATAAAAATTAAATCATGGCACTTAAAAAATATTGGCTTATTCCGGCAAATACCTGGCTAGTGGTGATTTTGTTATTTTATGTGGCATTGTGGTCAATGTGTCCACAAGAATTTATACCTTCCGACCCTTGGTACTATTCAAAGCGGTCATTTGCCCTTACCCAAGGGCTTGGCTTCGGCGACAATTATATATTTAGCCATCGGCTAGGTGTTACCGTGCCGGTAGCGTTCATTTATTCGCTTTTGGGAGCGGATATTCTGACCACCAATTTGTGGCCCTTGTGCACGGCACTGATGGTGATTGTGATTGTATGGCTTGCGCTGCCCGACAACAAAAGCAAAATTATTGGTGCGTTGTTGTGCCTTACTAGTGTTCCTCTGTTAAAAAACTCGGTGACATTGTTCCCTGATCTGATCGCCACGCCCTTTATGGCATTTTCTTCTTTAATGCTGTTTAGAAGAAAGCAATGGATTATAGGCAAGGGTTTTGGGATGGCGATACCGCCATTGCTTGCAATATTTGGCCTGTTTTTTGCATTTTTATCTAAGGAGAGTGCTTACTGGGTGTTGCCTTTGTGGTTTTTCGCGCTATTTTCAGATCGTAAAGACCCTGACTTTGCTTTGTTGCAGCGCCGGTTTTATTGGCCGGTATTATTTGCGGGTGCTATTCTGGGAGCATCTTACTTAGTATTTTGCCAATTTGTTTGGGGTAGTCCGTTGGCGCATTTTCAGGCCGTCCAGAATTTGACAGGCGCACATCAATGGTCATGGGATAAGGCCACTGCAGCAGCTTTTGCCAAGCGTCTGACCATTGAACCTATTATTCTGTTTATTAGGCAATACGGTGGAATATTGTCAATGACACTGTTAGGCGGGCTGATCGCCCCCAAGTCCATCAAACCTTGGGTGTATTATGTCATTTGCTGTGTTATGTTTTTCTGGTTTGGTTCCACCAGTTTTACCCGCTACGAGCCAATGCCCTTGTTTGATCGTATGACCATACCAGCATTGCCCGGTTTTTATATATTGGCGGCCTACGCCTTGGCAAATATTTCCATTCCCTCTGACCGCAAGTTTATAAAGTTGTTGTGCCCTGTTTTGCTTTTGTTTGGTTTGTCCGGTATTCCCTTTTTTGAATATTTAAATTCTTGGAAGCATGAGGAGTTGCTGGAAACCAAAGCGATGTCAATTGTGCAGAAAGAGGTTGTGTTGCATCCTAACCAAAAATATTTGCTTATTGCTTCGGATAAGCGAAGCCCAGAGTCTATGGCCTTCTATTTTGGCATGAAGTACCCGGATAATTTCAAGGTGGTGTATGGGGTTGATCTCACCGAGCAATTGCTTGCCGATGATATTAAAGAAGCTTTTTTGTTTATTAGCATCCAGCGGTCGAAATATCTTGAATCACAATACCATGAGCCTAATATTGATAAGGAAATCTATCGGCTGGCTCTTACGCCGCTATTCCAGTCAGATGAGGTGGTGCTGTTTAAAACCAGCGATAAGGCGCAGCTAAAAACGCTGATGCAGCGGGGCGATTAGCTGGGTCAAGCACAGTTGTCGACGTGCTAGGGGTCTTTAGTCAAGGGGTAGAAGGAGCATTGAAGGCACATCGCGCGTGGCTTCGCGCCTTCCCATCCTACATTTTTGCCCCTTTAATTCACCCGTAACCCCGCCGTCGCCCCACTATCAGGACTAAGCAGCCAAATATCCTTACCCCCCGGCCCTGCCGCCAACACCATGCCTTCAGAGACACCAAAGCGCATTTTTCGGGGGGCAAGGTTGGCAATCACTAAAGTCAAGCGGCCTTCCAAATCTTGCGGTTGATAGGCTGATCTGATGCCAGAAAAAATGTTACGGGTTTCGCTGCCAATATCTATCGTCAACTGCAATAATTTGTCAGAGCCTTCGACATAACCGGCCTTCAGAATTTTGCCGATACGCAAATCCAGTTTGGCAAAATCGCTAAAATCAATAGTGTCGGCAATCGGTTCAAAAATGGCTTCAAAATGCTCGTGGCTAGGTTCAGCAACGGGCAGGTCTTGGCTGACAGCAGGGCTGGCACTGACGGCAGGGGTTTTTTCCAGATTTTCTTTCGATGCCTCGATAATAGCGGCGATTTTGTCGCTATCCACGCGGGTCATCAATGGCTTGAAGTCATTAATAGAGTGTGCCAACAACGGTTCCAGCGTGTTAATCCAGCCCGGCGCAGTAGTATTTAAAAAGCTTTCCGCTTCGCTGGACAAGGTGGGCAATACCGGTTTTAAATACGCAGCCAAGACTCGGAACAGATTAAGTCCCATGCTGCAAATGTCCTGCAATGCCGCTTCTTGGCCTGCTTCTTTAGCCAGCAACCACGGTTTTTTGTCATCTATATATTGGTTGGCTTTGTCGGCCAATGCCATAATTTCGCGCATCGCCTTGCCGTATTCGCGGCTTTCGTAACTATGGGCAATGCTAGCGTTGGCATTGATAAATTCAGCCCATAGCGCCGGTTCGGCAAATTGGGCGGACAACACATTGTTAAAACGCTTGGCGATAAAACCGCTGCAACGGCTGGCGATATTGACCACTTTGCCCACCAAGTCAGCGTTGACGCGCTGGCTGAAGTCATCAAAATTCAGATCAATGTCATCAACACCACCGTTGAGCTTGGCGGCAAAATAATAGCGCAGGTATTCGGGGTTGAGATGCTCCAGATAGGTGCGGGCGGCGATGAAAGTGCCGCGTGATTTGGACATTTTTTCGCCGTTCACCGTCAAAAATCCGTGCGCGTAAATGGCGCTGGGAGTCCGTAACTGAGCACCGCTGAGCATAGCAGGCCAAAACAAGGCGTGGAAATAGATAATGTCTTTGCCAATAAAATGGTACAGTTCGGTTGTGCTGTCTTTGGCCCAATATTCATCAAAATCAAGCCCCTGCTTGTCACACAGATTTTTAAAACTGGCCATATAGCCAATTGGCGCGTCCAGCCAAACGTAGAAAAATTTGCCTGGTGCGTCGGGGATTTCAAAGCCAAAATAAGGTGCGTCGCGGGAAATGTCCCATTGTTGCAAACCGCTTTGCAGCCATTCCGCCAGCTTGTTGGTCACTTCAGTTTGCAAATGGCCGGCATTAGTCCATGCCGCCAGCATGTCGGCAAAATTGGCCAGATCGAAAAAGTAATGCACCGAATCTTTTTCTATCGGTTTTTCACCCGACAACGCCGACACGGCATTTTTTAAATCGGTGGGTGAGTAGGTCGCCCCGCACACTTCGCAACCGTCACCGTATTGGTCAACCGCACCACATTTTGGACAATCACCTTTAATGAAGCGGTCAGGCAAGAACATTTCTTTAACAGGGTCGAACGCTTGGGTGATGGTGCGTGAGCTGATATGCCCCGCTGCTTTTAATTGGCTGTACATCATCACCGCCAAAGCGCGGTTTTCTTCGGAATGGGTGCTATGGTAGTTGTCAAAAGCCACGCCAAACTCGCAAAAATCGGCGTAGTGTTGCGTCCAAACACTGGCAATTAGGGCTTCTGGGGTGATGCCTTCCTTATAAGCGCGCAACATGATCGGTGTGCCGTGGGTGTCGTCGGCGCAAACGTAATAGCACTGGTTGCCACGTTGTTTTTGGAAACGCACCCATATATCGGTTTGGATGTATTCCACCAAATGGCCTAGATGAATGGGGCCGTTGGCATAGGGCAGAGCACTGGTTACGAGGATTTTTCTTTGGGTCATGGCACTTTTGGGGCAAATGGACAAAAAATAGGCTTTATTATGTCATAAAAAGGCTGCTTAATAGGCTACAGGCGATGAATCAAATGAATCAGTTGAAAAATAACAGCAGGACTTATATCCTGAAACAAATCCTACCAACTGTTGCAGTTAACAGTCGGTGTATTTATCTTTTAGGAAACACATTAGGGAACAAACCATGTCAAGTATTGAGCAGTCAGCGGTAGAAAATTATTTAAAATTATTTATTGATGCCAGCCATGGCCTCGATTTAGTATCGGCAAAATCAGTTAAAGCCATCGTGGTCGAGGGTAGCAATGTTAGTGTAACCATTGAGCTAGGTTATCCCGCCAAAAGCTATGTGGAAGAATTGGCAACGGCGGTGACCGCGCATTTGAAAACCCTGCCCGGCATTGGCGAGGTGAAGGTTGAGGTCGGCTTTAAAATTACCGCACACAGTGTTCAGCAGACTCTGAAGCCAATGGCGAACATAAAAAATATCATTGCAGTCGCTTCCGGCAAAGGCGGGGTTGGCAAATCGACCAGTGCCGTCAATATCGCCTTGGCATTGGCGGCAGAAGGGGCGAGCGTGGGCATTTTAGATGCCGATATATATGGCCCAAGTATCCCCACCATGCTAGGTTTGTCAGGTTTGCCCGATAGTCCGGACAAGAAAACCATGTTGCCGAAAGTGGCCTACGGTATCCAAACCATGTCCATCGGCTATTTGGTGGAGGCCGACCAAGCCATGATCTGGCGTGGCCCTATGGTCACCAATGCCTTGCAACAATTGTTGCGTGACACCCGTTGGGAAGCCATTGATTATCTGATAATTGATTTGCCACCGGGCACTGGCGACATTCAATTGACCTTGGCACAGCAAATTCCGGTTAGCGGCGCAATTATTGTCACCACCCCGCAAGATATTGCCCTGATCGATGCCCAGCGCGGCTTGGCCATGTTCAATAAAGTCAATGTGCCGGTGCTGGGTATTGTGGAAAATATGAGCCTGCATATTTGTTCGCAGTGCGGACACGAAGAAGCCATTTTTGGCGTGGGCGGCGGTGCCGATATGGCACAGGCTAATCGGGTCGAATTTTTAGGCGCATTGCCGCTGGATATTAATATCCGTCAAGATGCCGACTTGGGCAAGCCCACCGTAGTGGCGGCACCGGACAGCCGCGCCGCACAACTTTATAAAGCCATTGCCCGCAAGGCCGCCGCTAAATTGGCCTTACGCACCAAAGACTTTAGTGGGCGTTTCCCCAACATTGTGGTGCTGAACAGCTAGCTATTGTAGCCGCGCAATGTTTAGCTTGTGTTAAACTTAACCGTTATTAAACAATCAGCATAATAAAAACCAACATGGGCATCAAGTCGGACAAATGGATACGCCGGATGGCAGCGCAGGGCATGATAGAGCCTTTTGAACCCGGGCAAGTGCGTTATGCCGAAAATGGCAGCAAGGTCATTTCTTATGGCACGTCCAGCTATGGCTACGACGTGCGTTGTGCCGACGAATTTAAGATATTTACCAACATCAACTCTGCTATTGTTGACCCCAAGGCGTTCGACCCTAACAGCTTTGTTGACTTGCAGTCGGATGTTTGCATTATTCCGCCCAATTCGTTTGCTTTGGCGCGCACTGTGGAGTTTTTCCGGGTGCCGCGCAATGTGCTGACCATTTGCTTGGGCAAATCCACTTATGCCCGTTGTGGCATCATTGTCAATGTGACACCGCTGGAACCGGAATGGGAAGGTCATGTCACCTTGGAATTTTCCAATACTACAACATTGCCCGCAAAGATTTATGCCAACGAGGGGGTTGCCCAAATGCTGTTTTTTAGTGGTGATGAAGTATGCGAGACTTCTTATAAAGATCGGGGCGGCAAGTATCAGGGGCAAACCGGCGTGACCTTGCCCAAAGCGTAACTATTGACACTAACTGGAGTGGTTGCAATGACAGATTGCTTGTTTTGTAAAATGGTGGCGGGTGACATCAAGCCAGACACGGTTTATCAAGATGACCAAGTATTGGCTTTTCGGGACATCAGCCCACAAGCACCAATGCATATTTTGGTGATTCCTAAACAGCATGTGGCAACCCTAAATGACCTTGATGATGTAACCTTGGCAGGCCATATCCTGTTGACGGCCACTAAAATTGCCCAGCAACAAGGCTTTGCCGAAGCCGGATACCGCACGGTACTTAATTGCAACCAAGACGGTGGACAAGCGGTGTATCACTTGCACTTGCATTTGCTGGCCGGTCGGCAAATGCACTGGCCGCCGGGTTGATTGCCTGGTGGCTAGGGTAGGCACATCTTTTGTGGCCACTGCCATTGCACAGCGTGGGCACAAACTGCGTGCCCACGCTACGTTTCTTAGCAACCACAGGTTTACGCTGCATGTTCCTTTAGCCACTCCTTCAGGGCTTCGTTCATGCGGGTTTGCCAGCCCTTGCCGGTGGCGCGGAAAGCCTCCAACACGTCGGCATCGAGCCGTATGCCGGTGAAGATTTTTGGCGAGTCGGACTTAGGCCGCCCGCTTTTAGGTTTTAGCATTTCGGCAGCCAATTCAGCACCGAACAGTTCTGGCAAGACTTCGGATGCAGGGCGCAACCGTTTAAAATCGTCTTCGGTCAGTTCAAAGGTGTCGGGATCGGCAGCGATTCCGGCATTAATTTCGGCGTCTTCTTGTTCAGTAGGCAACTCTACCCGTAGACCAGATTTAGTTTTCAGAAACATAGCGGTTAACCTCCCTTGGGTTTGCTTTTCTCAGGCTAATAATGCGGATGCCGTTGTTACGGGGCGTAAACACCAAGCAATACAGCCTGGTTTCAATCAAGCCATAGGCGATAAATCGAGTTTCGCCGTAGTCTTTGCGGATATCCGGTTCAATGCGGAAAGCTCACCTTATGGTTGGCAAGATTGATAACCTGTTTGTTGGCGTCCCATTCGTATGTCATAACTATAATTGTATAAACAAAAACAAAATAGACCAAGTTTTTGTTGGGTCAATCAAGGCTGGCAGTGACAATGCCGCCCACCAAGGCTATCCTTAACCCGCAGTCTCGCATTTTTGCAGGCAATTAATCAGGAAGGCTTGACATCAAAACCGGCATATTACAAAAAATACTGTATAATATCCTGTTTTATATTAAAAACAGCATCGCTATGTACAAGTACGACGGCCTATTGATCCACGAAAGTCACGATGACGACGGGGTTTTGCAGGTGGTCGACAACTTCGGTATACGCTCACTGCATTTTGGTTCGACCGCCATACAAAGCAGCATGTCCTTGGCACAACCCGAATGCTTGCAACTGGCCTACGCCAGGGCAATGACCAGTTGCTTGCTGTTTCTGCCGGAAATGGCCGAGCAAATATTACTGGTAGGCTTGGGCGGCGGCTCGCTGGTCAAGCATTGGTTGCACCATTTTCCCCAATGCCGTTTACAGGTGGTTGAGTACCGTAAAAATGTCGTTAAAATAGCCCGTAGCCATTTTTCCGTTCCTTTTGACCCGCGTCTGAAAATCGTTATTGGAGATGGCAGCCCCATTTTAAGGCAACGCGCCGCAACCGCGCCCGAATCTTACGGTTTGTTGTTTGTGGATGCCTTCGACCACGAAGGTATGGCGGAATCATTACGCAACCAAGCTTTTTTTGATGATTGTAAAAACCTGCTAAAACCCGATGGCATGATGGTGATCAATTTATGGGGCGGTGTCACCAACCCCGCTTTTATCGCTTGCACCGATTGGCTAGACACCGCTTTCAACGGACGGATGCTCTATTTGCCGGTCAAAGACAGAAGCAATATCATTGGCTTGGCTTTTAATAGCCAAGTGCCTTGTTTTGATTTTAAAGACCTAAAGCAACGGGCCGAACTGCTCGAGTATCGCTACCAAATTGAATACCCTGCCTTTTTGCAGACTTTAAAAAGACATAACGCCAACACCCTGGCCCACATTATTAAATCATGACCACATCTGTTCTTGCTGACGCGCCTTACTTGTTCGGTTACCGTAAATACTGGGCGCAACGCTTTGGCGTAGCCCCCGAATTGCCCATGACGCGCGAAGAAATGGATGCCTTGGGGTGGGACAGCTGCGACATTATTTTAGTAACTGGTGATGCTTATATAGACCACCCCAGCTTTGGTATGGCCCTGATAGGCCGTCTGTTAGAGGCGCAAGGCTTCCGTGTCGGCATCCTGTCACAACCGGATTGGACGAACGCTGAAGACTTTAAGGCATTAGGCAAGCCCAACCTGTTTTTTGGCGTGACCGGCGGCAATATGGACTCAATGGTCAACCGCTATACCTCCGACAAAAAAATCCGCTCTAACGATGCTTATACCGCCGATGGCGTGGCGGGCAAGCGCCCAGACCGTGCCGTCAATGTCTATTCACACCGCTGCCGTGAAGCCTACAAAGACGTGCCGATCATTATCGGCGGCATAGAGGCCAGCTTACGGCGCATTGCCCACTACGACTATTGGTCGGACACGGTACGCAAATCGGTGCTGCTCGATGCCAAAGCCGATTTACTGGTATATGGTAACGCCGAGCGGCAAGTGGTGGAAATTGCCCATCGTTTGGCGAATGGCGAGACTATCGGCGAGCTGAAAGGCATCCGTGGCACCGCCCATTTTGTCAAACAAATCCCCGCTGGTTTTGCCGTTAAGGACTCCACCGAAATAGACCAGCCAGGCACACTGATGCCCGCAGTCAACCCCTATCAGGAACAACCGGCTTGCGAGCTAAAGCCCGAAACCACCAGTCCTTTGCTGGCAACAGGCGAATCGGCTATCCGTTTCGATAAGTTGGCGATGCGCCAGCAACGCGCCAAAACAGTTATCCGCTTACCCGCTTACGAGGCGGTTAAAAACGACCCTATTTTATACGCCCATGCGTCACGGGTGATGCACGCCGAAACCAACCCCGGCAATGCGCGGCCTTTGCTACAGCAACACGGCAGCAGGGACGTGTGGCTCAATCCGCCGCCCATCCCTTTAAGCACCAAAGAAATGGATGGCGTGTTTGCCTTGCCGTATTCACGTTTGCCGCACAAAACTTACGGCAAAGCCCATATACCCGCGTTTGAAATGATCCAACATTCGGTCAACATCATGCGCGGCTGTTTTGGCGGCTGCACTTTTTGTTCAATCACCGAACACGAAGGCCGCATTATCCAAAGCCGCTCGGAAGATTCCATTATCAAAGAAATTGAAGCCATCCGCGACACATCACCTGCCTTTACCGGCCATATTTCCGATTTGGGCGGGCCAACAGCGAATATGTACCGCTTGGCCTGCAAAGACCCAAAAATTGAAGCTGCCTGCCGTAAACCGTCCTGTGTTTATCCGGGCATTTGCCCTAACTTGGATACCGATCATACCCCGCTGATCAAACTGTACCGCCGCGCCCGCGCCTTGCCTGGCATTAAAAAAATCTTTATCGCCTCCGGATTGCGTTACGATTTGGCAGTGGAATCGCCGGAATATGTCAAAGAGCTAGTGACTCACCACGTGGGTGGTTATCTGAAAATAGCGCCCGAACATACCGAACAAGGGCCATTATCTAAAATGATGAAGCCCGGCATGGGCACTTACGACCGCTTTAAGGAAATGTTCGACCGCTATTCTAAAGAAGCGGGCAAAGAACAATACCTGATTCCCTATTTTATTGCCGCCCACCCCGGCACCACCGATCTGGATATGCTCAATTTGGCAATCTGGCTGAAACGCAACGGCTTTAGGGCCGACCAAGTGCAGGCGTTTTTGCCATCACCGATGGCGACCGCCACCGCCATGTACCATTCCGGCAAAGACACGCTGCACAAAGTCAACTACAAAGCCCCCGATATGGTGATACCCAAAAGCGTCAAACAACGCCGCTTGCACAAAGCATTTTTGCGTTACCATGACCCCAAAAATTGGCCCTTGTTGCGTGATGCCTTAAACAGCATGGGGCGTTCAGACCTGATTGGCAACGGCAAACAGCACTTGGTGCCGTCGTTCCAGCCCAAAGGCACTGTGCCAGTGACCAGTGGCAAAGCCCACGTGTTCAAAACCAAACACACCGGTTTCGGCAAGCCCGTCACCGACAGCAAAAAAACCTACGCCAAGCAGCGGCCCAAACCATCCGCCAGCCGCTAAAGCCAATGCAATTTGGCAGCTCCAGGCTTTATTAGCCCGTGCCTAGCCTTGTATAATGCCCTGCTAGCCGGAGCGGCTTACATGCCGTCACCGCTTTTTAACTTACACTATCAATAACTATAATCTTATGGCACTGTATTGCGGAATTGTGGGATTACCCAATGTGGGTAAATCAACCTTATTTAACGCCCTGACCAAAGCAAAAATTGCGGCTGAAAACTACCCGTTTTGCACCATAGACCCAAACGTCGGTGTTGTGCCTGTGCCGGACAAACGTATGGAAAAATTGGCGGAAATTGTCAAACCTGAACGCGTATTGCCGACCACCATTGAATTTGTCGATATTGCCGGTTTGGTGGCAGGGGCTTCAAAAGGCGAGGGCTTAGGCAACAAATTCCTCGCCAATATCCGCGAAACCGATGCCATAGCCCATGTGGTGCGTTGCTTTGAAGATGATAACGTTGTCCATGTCGCCGGTAAAATCGACCCGCTGTTTGATATTGAAGTGATCAACACCGAGTTGGCGCTTGCCGATATGGCATCTGTTGAAAAAGCCCTGCTGCGTTCCACTAAAATAGCCAAAACCGGCAACAAAGAAGAACTGGCCAAGAAAAATGTGCTGGAACAAGTCTATAAACAACTGGATGCCGGTTTGCCCGCGCGTACCCTGCCATTAAGCCTTGATGAAAAAGCCCTGATCCGCGATTTATGCCTGATGACGTTGAAACCCACCATGTATATAGCCAACGTGCAAGATGACGGTTTCGACAATAACCCCCTGCTGGATAGCGTGCGCACCTTTGCCGCCCAAGAAGGCGCAATGGTAGTGCCCATTTGCGCGGCGATAGAAGCCGAAATAGCACAACTGGACGATGAAGAAAAGAAAGAGTTTTTGGAAGACTTAGGTTTGGAAGAACCCGGCCTGAACCGCGTGGTGCGCGCCGGTTATCAATTATTAGACCTGGCCACTTATTTTACTGCTGGTGTCAAAGAAGTGCGGGCTTGGACTATTCCTGTTGGCGCATCGGCCCCGCAAGCGGCTGGCGTTATCCACAGCGATTTTGAAAAAGGCTTTATCCGTGCCGAAGTCATTTCTTATGAAGATTTTATCACCTACAATGGCGAACAAGGTGCTAAAGATGCCGGTAAATGGCGTTTGGAAGGCAAAGACTATACTGTAAAAGATGGCGATGTCATGCATTTTAGATTCAATGTTTGACAATTGGCAGCGGGCTATTTATAATTTCCGCTCTTTACAGCGACATGTTCCAACACATGTTAAAAAAGGGTGATATAGCTCAGTTGGTTAGAGCGGAGGATTCATAACCCTCAGGTCGGTGGTTCAAATCCACCTATCACCACCAATAAAACCAAGCTGTTGTAAGCCTTCCAAATAAACTGCCAGTGTCCTGTTTACGCTACGCTGTATACGGGCTGCATTTCTATACTTTTAATTGGTTTGGTGCATTTTCCAATCCAAAACAGCCGCATATCTACCCCCCATTTTAAGCCTGCCGATAGTCAACCGTATTTTTATGTTGGCTATTCCCAAATCCCCTGCCTTTAAATTCCCGCATATCCCAACAGCCAAATCGCAACCACTACCAACCTTGTAGTTCAGAATTTATTCGCACAAAAGGGCGCAAGCATTAACAATAAGGCGCCCCCCCTAAAGGGTACAAGTCGAATCCGCACCTACGTTGCTCATTTGACCGCGTGGGCACAAACAGCGTGCCCACCCTACCATAAGGCTTGCTGCCGCGATAAACCGGCAGATCATCACAGCGCCATGGCAAAAAAAAATCGCCCGCCTTCGGCGGGACAGAAAATAGTTAAAGGGTTAAATAGTTAAAAAGCCCGAACAGCGCGCACTGCCAGCGTGTAGTACTTACCTTCTTGCTGTGAATTGGTTAACGCGACGCCGTCGCCGTCGTCGCCCTCACTAGAGCTCCAGTAATAATTGCCATTAATACCACCAATGCGTCCGATGAAATAAGACAGCTCAGCATCGGACGGCAAATACCAGTCATGATAGCCATTTAAGGTATAGGCTGCGGCGGTTGCCGCTGCATTGCTTGCCGTCCCCAATCCATGGGTATTGCCGTTACCTGCACCGCCACTTTTACCACAGGCAGCTATGATGGCGGCTGTGTTAGCTGCGCCTGTGCCGAATGCCGTATCGGTGCTGCCTACCGTTTTCCATGTCAATTGCTGTAAATTATTGTCCCATCCCCAACAACCCCAGGTGGAACTGGCCTGGTCAACCGGGGCGGCTTCCAAGCCATGTTGGCCGACGCTGTCGCAATAAAATATAATACCACCGGCAGGACCTTTGCCGCCTTCTTGACAAGCTACTACGCTAGCCGCTGTAATCGCATATTGCCTTGCCACCGCCCCCAGCGTACCGTAGCCGGAGGCCAGCACGTTAAATTTACCAGCTTTCTGCGGGGTCATGCTGGCAGTGCAAGTATATCCGAAATCATTTGACGCACATCCTTGGCTGGTTATGCTGGCAGCAGCCGCCGGTATCACCTGCCATTGCATGGAAGCCGGATCGAACTTATCGTTTATACCATTAGTGACATTAAGCGTCAGCCTTTGGGCTTGGCGTAGCTCTAAGGTGGTGCTGTCAATGCTTTGCAATTGCAGGCTGGGCAGACTAAACAAGGGGCTAGTGATTTGGTCAACAGTCGTTTTTGGCAGCAATTTAATGTTGCGCCAGAGTGCATTCATATTGATGCTGATATTGCCCTGCACCCCCAAGTTGATGTCAAATTGGCTGGGTTCCATCACCGCCGGTGCCAAAGCCGCCAGCACAACCGGATCGCTGCTGATTTGTGTCGCTTGTATATTGCCGTCCAAGTAGGGTTCAACCGATAGCGTGCCTGAGACCACTTTGTAAAACTCAACTTTAACTTCAGGAATTAAGCGCACTTCGGCTTTTACCCCGCCATTGATGTTCAATTGCGCGGTCAAGCTTTGGCTGCCGCCTTCATTCAGCACCGGCTGCCACTGGCCCGTAGCAGGGTTGTAGATTACCCCGACCATCACCGTTTCAGATGCTTTGGCATCCGTTTCCGCCTTAATCGCCGCCGAAGCCGAGGCAGTAATTTTGCTACTGATGGTCAAAGTCACTACTTGATAAACGGGAATATCACCGACCAAATACACAGACGTATAGGTTTTGCTGCTTAACACCACGGGAGCCGGATTGTAGCTGGCTGCGCCCTGAAAATTATAGGCGGCGTTAAGATCGACACTTAAAGTGCCGCTGGCCATCAGCGTACCGTATTTAATACCGCTAGCAGGTGACCAATCGAGTGCGGTTTTCAAGCTTGGGGTAAAGTTGACGGTCGCCTGCAAAGTAACCGCTTGCGACGCGGAAGCGGCGTTTTGTCCCATCACAATCCGGTGTTGGTTGGCAACGGCGGTTGGGCTGACGAGCAGTTGTGGGGCTTGATAGGCATGGTCGGTTTGCTGGGCCGTCAGATAGCCTTTATCCCAGCTGATTTGATGCGTCCGGCTACCGTTTGCCACAGTTGCCGACTGGCGTTGTGCCTTATGGGTTGCCGATGCCAAAGCACCGCTTTTAGTGCCGCCCACATCAAAAAGCAGCATACTATTGAAAACCGTTGCTTGGTTTAGCGCATCCGATAAAGCGGCGGGGCTAGTGGTGACATTGATTGCCGATGCTGAAACCAAGACCTTATTGACTTTCTGCAACTGATAACCATCGCGGTCATGGCTGAGCAAGATGCTATTGACCGGCGGGGCCTTGGCACTGGCGGTTTTGTTAAAGCTCAGGGTGTTGCCGTTTTGCGTAGCCAAACCCAAGCCTAAAGCATCGCTGGTGCGCACCGCCACTGCTGTATTCTTGATGACAGGCACTTGAAGGGTGGGGGCAAGTGCATAATTTGTTCCGGCAATGCTATTGCCCTTGTTGTCCCGGGCGATCACCAGCACATAATACCTAGTCGCGGCAGTTAGCCCGCTCAGTGTGGTTTGCGCTTTACCAACCACGGTGGCATATAAATTGGCAGGGCCTGGCGTAAACGGATTGCTGGTCGCCACATACACCGCATAGCTTACTTGGCTGGCGGGGATGCCCATGGCGGTTGGCAGCCAGGCCAAGCTGATGGACGTGGTGCTGGCAGGGGTTATCTGCACAATTTCCGGCGTATTGGTTGCGGCGGCAACTGCGGCTATGCTAAAAGACTGCGTGGCTTGTGCCGCCGCATTATAACTGGCATTGCCAGCCTGATTGGCGTTGATGGTGCAAGTGCCGACACTCACGCCCGTCACGGTAGTGCCGCTGATGCTGCAAACACTGGGCGTGGCGGTGCTTAAGCTGACCGCCAGACCCGATGAGGCGCTAGCCGTCACGGAGCCGGTTGCCGAAGAGACCGTTAAGCCACCGCTTTGGTTTAAGCTAAGCGTGGGGGCGGCACCAAAGCTGATGGTCTGGTTAGCTTTGGCAATGTTAAAGGATTGGGTGGCGGCGGGTGCTGCGTTATAACTGGCATTGCCAGCCTGATTGGCGGTGATGGTGCAAAGGCCAGCGGCAACCCCGGTGACGGTGCTACCACTGACGGTACACACTTTGGGTGTGGACGAGGTGATGCTTACCGCAAGCTTGGACGTGGCGGTTGCCGATACGCTGCCCGTGCCGTTTACGGCAATTGCGGGGGCTGCACCAAAGCTGATAGTCTGGCTGGTTTTGGCCTGTGCCAAAACGAACGGGTTTAAGAAAAAAAGACACAGGGAAATATAAGCAAATCTATTCATAAATCAGGTGACCTAAGCTGAATGTTATTGGATTGCCACCATAATTTATGCTTGGCAAATGCTATGATTTTTGCACCTTTTACCATTATTTAGCTTAATGGGCAATAAAAAATGATGTTTTATAGCGGGGTAGCTTGCCTGAAGCAAAGCGGAAACAGCCCGTAGCTTGGCGTGCACCCAAGGGCATAAAAGTAACAAACCCAAACAAAATCATTCGGCTATATGAACAAATTGCCTTTTAAAAAAACGGCGGAAAGCTAGCCTTTATCCTTGCCAGTTGGCAAAACCCAATCAGCCATTCATAATTAGGGCATTAAATTGGGAATTGCTACAAAAACGGCACACCCGCATCGCTTTCACACACCAACCTTTACTAAAGGACTCCTCATGTCAAAAGAAATCATCCAAACCCCCCATGCGCCGCAAGCTATCGGCACGTATTCACAAGCTGTCAAAATTGGCGCGGCGGTGTATCTGTCCGGTCAAATTCCGCTGCTACCCGCCACTATGACACTGGTGGAGGGCGATATCAGCGCCCACATAACGCAAGTGTTTGACAATCTGAAAGCGGTTGCCGAAGCGGCGGGCGGCAGTTTTGCCGATATTGTGAAACTTAACGTATTCCTGACTGATTTGGCACATTTTCCGGTGGTCAATGAAATCATGGGGCAATATTTTGCCGAACCCTACCCTGCCCGCGCCGCCATTGGTGTGGCGGCGCTGCCTAAAGGGGCGGTGGTGGAAATGGATGCCATCATGCATTTGCAACCGCAAGAATACCCGCTCTAAGCCCACTTGCAACCAGCCCACCCACAAGCTAAGCCAAGCAACACCGTGGGCAACCCGCTGGAACAACCGGTTGCCCAGCTAAAAGGCGTTGGCGCACAAACTGCGCTGCGCTTAGAAAAAATGGGCATCCGCCGTATCCAAGATTTACTGTTCCACCTGCCCATCCGTTACCAAGACCGCACCCGCATCCACTCCATTGCCTCGCTAACGGGCGGCATGACGGCCTTGGTGTGTGGGCAGGTGCAATACACCGAACGGCTGCAACGTAGCCGGAATAGTCTGCTATGCCGGATAGCCGATGACAGCGGCAGCATTGCGCTGCGTTTTTTCCATGTTAACGCCCATCAGCATAACCAACTGAAGCCGGGGGTCTGGATCAGTTGCTTTGCTGAAGTGCGTTATGGTTTTGCAGAACTGGAGATGGTAAACCCCGATTATTGCATCCTCAGCCACTCCGATGCTTGTCAGCCGGAAAACCAACTGACCCCCGTCTACCCACTTACCGAAGGTATCAGCCAAAACCTATTGCGTAAAATAATCAGACAAGCCTTAAGCCTTTGCTCTGACCATCTGACTGACTGGCTACCCCAAGACTTGCTAAGCCACTACCATTACCCTGATTTGACCACGGCCTTGCACACCTTGCATACGCCTAATGCCAGCGTACCGATAGCCCGCCTTGAACAAGGTGACTTGCCTGCTTTAAAACGCTTGGCGCTTGAAGAGCTGCTGGCCCATCATCTGAAGCTACGGCACAGCAAACAGCAGGCTAAAGCAGGGCAAGCCGCTATTTTTTATGGTGATGACCACCACACCCGCCATTTTATCAGCCACCTACCCTTCCCACTAACCGGCGCCCAACAACGGGTGATGGCTGAAATTGCCGCCGATTGTGGCACAGCACAGCCCATGCTGAGATTGGTGCAAGGTGATGTTGGCTCCGGCAAAACGCTAGTGGCGGCCTATGCGGCTTTACTGGCCTTGCTGTCCGGTTATCAAGTCGCCATTATGGCCCCCACTGAATTATTGGCAGAACAGCATTACCGGAATTTCAGCACTTGGTTTGCCGATTTTGCCATCAATTTGGTGTATCTGACCGGACAAGCCAAAGGCAAGGTGCGGCGCGAGGTGCTACAAGCCTTGGCGGATGGTTCGGCCGGACTGGTGATTGGTACCCATGCCTTGTTTCAGGAGCAGGTGCACTTCCATAAACTGGGTTTGGTGATTATTGATGAACAACACCGCTTTGGCGTACACCAGCGCTTGGCTCTGCGCGAAAAAGCCCAACACGGGCTTAAGCCGCATCAATTGGTGATGACTGCCACGCCTATCCCGCGCACCTTGGCGATGTTGCACTATGCTGATTTGGATGTGTCGGTGATTGATGAACTGCCGCCGGGGCGCACCCCGGTTATCACCAGCGTTATCCCTGCCGAACGCCGCGACGAGGTGATAAGCCGCATCAACGGTTGGGTGGCAAAAGGCCGACAAGCCTATTGGGTTTGTACGCTGATAGAAGAATCGGACACTTTGCAATGCGAAGCCGCCGAACAGACTGCCGCACGGCTGCACGAAGCATTACCCGGCATCCGCGTCGGGCTGATCCACGGACGCATGAAAGCCGCCGATAAAGAAGCCGCCATGCTGGCCTTCAAACACCAGCACACTGATTTATTGGTTGCCACCACAGTCATTGAAGTGGGCGTGGATGTCCCCAATGCCGGATTGATGATTATTGAAAACCCCGAACGGCTTGGGCTTTCGCAACTGCACCAGCTACGCGGGCGGGTGGGTCGCGGGGTGGGCGACAGCTATTGCTTGCTGATGTATCAAGCGCCCTTGTCGGACACCGCCAAACAGCGTTTAGGTATTTTGCGCGATAGCCATGATGGTTTTGTGATCGCCGAAAAAGACCTGCAACTGCGCGGCCCAGGCGAGGTGATGGGTACGCGACAAACCGGCGCCCTGCAATTTAAGGTGGCGGATGTGCTAAGGGACGCTGACTTGATTGGCGCAATGGACGGCATTAGCGGGCAATTTTTTGACGACATGCCCGATACGACCCTTCACGCATTATCAGCCAGGTGGCTGGGCATGGGCGGAGCTTATACTGACGTTTAGCGGTTGGGCTTTACCACCGTTACAATAGCAAGCCTACGATAGCAAGCCAATGTCGCTTATAATGGTGCAATTACGCTTCACGCCATTGCTGATACCCATGAACAAATCTTTTACCACCCCCCTTCTTTGGCTACTGGTCGCCACCATTGGTGCGGCTGCCGTTGGCGGCATCGCCCTCAATCGTGGCGAAAGCATCAATGCCCTGTGGTTTATCATCGCAGCGTTATGCTGCTATGCCCTAGCCTACCGTTTTTACGCCGCGTGGATTGCCAGCACGGTGTTAATGGTCGATGAAACCCGCGCCACCCCCGCTGAACGCTTAGAAAACGGACATGATTTTATCCCAACCGACCGCTGGGTGGTGTTTGGGCATCATTTTGCCGCCATTGCCGGCCCGGGGCCTTTGGTGGGCCCTACACTGGCGGCACAATTTGGTTTTCTGCCCGGCACCTTATGGATTTTAGTGGGTGCGGTGTTGGGTGGTTGCGTGCAAGATATGGTCACGTTATTTTTCTCCACCCGCCGCAACGGCAAAAGCTTGGGGCAAATGGCACGGGATGAGTTGGGTATTATGGGCGGGGTGGCTGCGTTAATTGGCACGTTCACCATTATGGTGATACTAATCGCGGTACTGGGCTTGGTGGTGGTCAATGCTATGAAGCACAGTCCGTGGGCGACCTTTACCGTCAGTGCCACATTGCCCATTGCCATGCTGGTGGGCGTTTATATGCGCCACCTGCGCCCCGGGCAAGTGTTGGAAGCCAGCACCGTGGGCGTAATACTGTTGCTGATTGCCGTGGCGGGCGGCGGTTGGGTGGATGGCAATCCCGCCTTGCGGGCTTGGTTCGACATGGATGGCCTCAGCTTGGCTTGGTGCATTATGGCCTACGGTTTGGCGGCGGCGGTGATGCCGGTCTGGCTATTGCTGGCACCGCGTGATTACTTGTCCACTTTTATGAAACTAGGCACTATCAGCTTGCTGGCCATCGCTCTTGTGTTGTTGCATCCTGATATTAAAATGCCCGCCCTGACCCCATTCGTTGATGGCAGCGGCCCTATTTTTGGCGGTAAATTGTTCCCGTTTGTGTTCATCACCATTGCTTGCGGGGCCATTTCCGGCTTCCACTCGTTAGTGGCTTCCGGCACCACGCCCAAATTATTGGCCAATGAGCGCGATATCCGCATGATTGGTTATGGTGCCATGCTGCTGGAATCGTTCGTCGCCATTATGGCCATGATTGCCGCCACGGTACTCGACCCCGGGGTGTTTTTTGCCATCAATAGCCCGGCGGGCATGGTCGGTGCAGAAGCGGCACAAGCGGTGGCTAAAATCACCGCGTGGGGATTTCCGGTCAGCGTGGGGCAAATGCAACGCTTGGCGCAACAAATGGGCGAGGCCACTTTGTTTGCCCGCACTGGCGGCGCACCTTCGCTGGCGGTGGGTATGGCGAGTATTTTTGGCAGCGTGTTTGGCGAAAGCTTGTTGGCGTTGTGGTATCACTTTGCCATTATGTTTGAAGCCATTTTTATTTTGACCACCTTAGATGCGGGCACCCGGGTCGGGCGCTTTATGTTGCAAGACATGCTGGGCAATATCTGGCCCAAAATGGCCGACACGTCTTGGACACCCTCAGTGCTGATCACCAGCACGGTGGTGGTGGCGTGTTGGGGTTATTTTCTGTATATCGGCGTAATCGACCCCAATGGCGGGGTCAATATCCTGTGGCCGTTGTTCGGCATTGCCAACCAAATGCTCGCCGCCATTGCCCTGTGCGTGGCGACTGGCATATTGGTCAAATCGGGTCGCTTACGTTATGCGTGGATAACCGCCGCCCCGCTCAGTTGGCTGATAATCGTAACCGGCACGGCGGCTTATGAAAAATTGACCAGCTCCGACTTGCGCGTGGGATTTTTTGCCGCCGCGCATGACTTGTCCGACAAATTGGCAGCGGGGCTATTGCCCGCCGCCAAAGCGGCTATTGCCCCTCAGCTTATTTTTAACCTGTATTTGGATGCTTACCTGACGCTGTTTTTTGTCACGGTGCTGCTATTGGTGGTGCTGGATATGCTTAAGGTCAGTGCCAACAGCTTGTTGGGGCGACCCGTGCAACCGCTCAGCGAAGTGCCACACACACCCAACCGCATGACCGAACAGCAATTGGCGCAATGGGGGCGTGACTGATGGCTGAAAAGTTGCGGCGTTTATGGCAATTTATCCGCCGTTTGTCCGGCGACGATGCTTATGAGCGTTACCTAAAGCACTGTGCCACACACCACCTAGGGGATATTAACCCGCCGCTGAGCAAAAAAGCTTATTTTAAACAGCGTTTGGAAGCAAAATGGAGCGGCATTAACCGTTGCTGCTAAGCCAGCACCTGGCCACGCTTGTGCTTATGCTAGTGCATCTACATCCAATCCCTCTTCATCATAAAACCTGACTTGTCCGCTTTCAATATCATGCATCGCCCCGACTAGGCCAATTTCTCCGGCTTCAAGTAGCCCTCTTAACAAGGGGCTTTTTTGCCTGATCTGCTCGACTATCAACTGCACATTTTTATCAGCCACTTGTTGCACCAACCAGTCATAATCCGCCAACTGCCCGGGCAGGCTTTCCGCTTGCACCTGCACCAGTGCCGGTTTGATTTTGTCCAGCACTCCGGTCAGATGGTCTAGCTGCACATTGCGGCAAGCCCCTTTGACCGCCCCGCAGTGCGAATGCCCCAACACCACAATAAGCTTGGAACCCGCCACCTGGCAAGCGAACTCCATGCTGCCCAAAATGTCCTCATTGATAACATTGCCCGCCACCCGTGCGCTGAACACGTCACCTAGCCCTTGGTCAAAAATAAGCTCCACTGATGTCCTGGAATCGATGCAACTAAGGATAATCGCTATTGGGTATTGACCTTGCTGGGTGTCATTCACCTGCTCCAACAAATTGCGGTTGTACTCCAAGTTATTGACAAAGCGCTGGTTGCCTTCTTTTAGCATGGCCAAAACTTGTGCCGGTGCCAATGCTTGCTGGGCATTGTAGGTGGGCGGGCGGGCATTATCGACCGGCGCCAAAGTGCCATAGCCGCGCCAATTCTCAATAGTCAGTTGGATGCCTCTCTGTTTGGCCTCATCCCGAAAATCTTCGATAATTTCATAAACATCATAGTCGATGTATTTGCAACGGGTGGCATCAATCACCACATCGGCATCAGCGGGCAAGCCCTTAAAAATGTGCTTGATATGGGCCTTATTCAAAAAAGTCACTTGCTCGGTCAAACGCAAAATGGTCTTGTTGCCCAACCGCAATGCCTGAAAATAAAACGCACTACGGAAATTTTCCAACAAGATGGATACTAATGCCGCCATCAGCCCTATCGCCAAGCCCACCAACATATCGGTAAAAACCAAACCGATAACCGTCATGCAAAATGGGATGAAGTGGTAAGGCCCCGCCTTATACATGGTGTAATACATTTGGGGATTGAGCAACTTATAGCCCACCACCAATAAAATGGCCGCCAAGGTGGCCAAAGGAATTTTATTGAGCAGTTCCGGCACAAAAGTAATGGCAACCCCTATCAATATGCCATGAACCCAACAGGCCACCCGCGTTTTTGCACCCGAGTGGATGTTGAACGAACTGCGGATAACCACTTGGGTCAACGGCAGCCCGCCCACCAGACCACAAATGACATTGCCGACACCTTGCGCGACCAGTTCCCGATCTGCCGGTGTCACCCGCTTATAAGGGTCCAGCTTGTCAATTGCTTCAACCGACAATAATGCCTCCAAACTGGCCACCATTGCCAAGGTCAATGCCGTCAAATACACCTTAGGATTAGCAAAAGCATTAAAATCAGGAAAATGTAGATGGTTTATCACATCACTTAACCCTGCCATTATGGGCAATGAAACCAAATGGCCAGGCTGTAACGCGCTATCAGGCCAGTAAGCCTGCACCGACAAATTGACCAGCACGCCAATGACCACTGCCAACAACACGCCTTGATAATCACGGAAAAAACCTTGCCGCTTAAGCAAGGGCCATTCCCATAGCACCAACACCGCCAAGCACAGTGAGGTGATTAAAAGTGCGGTATTGGAGGAATAGGCCAACATGTGTGGCAATTCACTCAGGGAAGAATAATGATCGGATTGCAAAAATGATTCATCGCCTTCGTAATCGGCATCATAACCAATAGCGTGGGGAATCTGCTTAAGCACCAAAATAATGCCAATGCCTGATAACATGCCATTAACCACTGACGACGGGAAATAATAAGCAACCACGCCCGCTTTAAGCAATCCCATGATGATTTGCAAAACACCCGCCAACATCACCGCCAACAAAAATGCCTCGAAGCCTAATTGCTGAATGGCGACCCATACCATCACCGCTAAGCCCGCCGCCGCCCCGCTGATACCCAAGGCCGAACCGCTTAGGGCTGCCACCACTATGCCACCCACTACTGCGGTGACCAAACCGGCGAACAGCGGTGCACCGGATGCCAGAGCAATGCCCAAGGATAAAGGTATCGCCACCAAAAACACGGCAAATCCGGCGGGTACGTCATATTTCAGATAGCTTAACAGGCGGTGTTCTGGGTTGTTGAGCGGGCTATTTTTTGGGGTCATTAAATTAGGTCTCCAAGAAATGGGGGCGGCACCGATATAGGCAGCAAAAAACGTAGCAGGTTCTCTTAATATACCATCACCGCCGCCGCATTAGGCCGGCTATCCGCGTGATTTTTACAAAACTATCCGTGCAATATTAATAGACAGTAGCCAAAGATTTGGTAGAATCAAATTGCCTGTGTAAAAAGCTTATTGTGCATTAAAGCACACTGGCTTTAAGTGCCACTTCCATCCATTAACCCTAAACGAGAGGAAACGTACTTTCAAAAAAACCACTGCGGCATTGGCCCGGATTTTAAATTTTTTAATTTGGATTGTATTAATGTGCCTCATTTGCCCCGCTGACTAGCAGGGTAGTTGGCAAACCTCCACAAGCCATTGTTTACGGATGACACTATGAACACCAAAATCGCCAAGCCCTCGACTTATTTAAACGAAGTCAAATCCCTGTCGGACAGGATAGTTAAAGCCCAACAACCCATCCGCATCCTTGATTCCATCAAATGGGATGATTCTGTCAAACAAACTTTTCTGGCGCACAAATGCAAAAAATTGCCCGACATTAGTGCCGATTATTATCTGCAATGTCCATTAGGCTTTGATCCTGCGGATAAAAAACAAGAGTTCCATCAGATTGAACGGGATTTAGTACGTAAATTAGGTCAGCTTAATCCGCTTAGTGTGATAATGCGCCGTATTTGCCGCGAATATCAAGATGTGGTGGATATGCTGGTGGCTCGCGGCACTCCAGAATTTGCCAATATCTCCCAAGAACTGTATGGCTCTTCGCAAGACGTGTTCCATGTCGGCGACCCCGATATTGCCGAACTGGGCAGCATGATGGAAAGCACCCTGTCGCAACTGGTGCAGTTGGATTGCCTGAGCGAAGAACCCAAAACTATCTGCGCCACCGATGCCGTGGCCATTCTTAACGAACGCATACAAGGGGTGTTTCCTGGTGGTGGGCTTAGGGCGATGATCAGCGACGGCATTGTCTCCGATGCCGCTGCGGGCACCGATTATGTCAAACTGCGGGCGGATGCCCAATTCAATATGCGCGACTTGCGTGTGCTGGAAGTGCATGAAGTCTGGGTGCATCTGGGCACCACGCTGAATGGCATGGCACAACCGTATTGCACCTTTCTGAGCAAAGGCCCGCCGTCCTCCACTGTCACCCAAGAAGGCTTGGCGGTATTGATGGAAATTTTGACCTTCAGCTCCACGCCCAACCGCCTAATGCGTCTGATCAATCGGGTGCGCGCCATTACTCTGGCCGAACAAGGGGCCGATTTTATGGATATTTTCGCTTTCTTTAGGGCAAAAGGTTTGGATGAAGAAGAAAGCTATACCCTGAGCAGCCGGGTGTTCCGTGGCAGCAGTTCCAGCGGCATGCCGTTTACTAAAGACCTGACTTATATCAAAGGCTTTGTGCTGACCTACAACTTTATGCGCTTGGCCGTGCACAAAGGCAAACCCGACCGGATACCCTTGTTGTTCTGTGGCAAAACCATGATTGAAGATATGAAGGTATTGGTGGATTTGGTTGAAGAAGGTACGGTGCAATGGCCGCAATTCTTGCCACCGCAATTCTCGGACATGATGGGGTTGTCGGCATTCATGAGCTTTAGCCGGTTTATGACCTCGCTGAACTTCCGCCAACTTGAGCAAGATTACGCCAATATTTTGTAATCTATAGCGATCATCTTAAGATTAATGATACACAAGGTGGATTATTGCCTAGCGGCGAATCCACCCCGTTTAGACCACACAGCTTAATGATCTTTAAAGACCTCTTCCAAGGTGGTGGCATCCAAGGTGTTTTCTATCCAGGTTTCCAGCTGTTCAGGCACGGCCTGTTCAATACGTAGCAGCACGTCCGGCGATAAGGTTTTAAAACGGCGGGTCAACAAGCGTTTGAGTGCAATGCTTTCGCCTTGATGCAAACCTTGATGCAAACCTTGATGCAAGCCTTGCTGCAAGCCTTGCTGTAGACCTTCTTGCAAACCTTGCTGCAAGCCCTGTTGCAGGCCTTCTTCTTTCCAGCTGGTGGTCAGCTCCATAATCTTCTCCTGTTCGTTAAGGGGTATTTCGGTTTTGAGCCAGTGTTCAAAGCGTTGTGCTTCGTCGCGTTCCAAGCGCAAATAAGTGTCAATAAACCCTGAAATGAAACGGCTACGCGCCGAGTCCAGTTTTAAGGTGACCAACAGCCTTAGACATTCGGCTTTCACGCGAACCCGGTCGGCAGGGTCAACCGCCATTTTCGCCATCAGGGCACTGGCGACCGGATTATGGCTGTGCAGGTAGTCACGCCAGTCCATACGGTTTAACTGTACGGTGCGGAAGCGGAAGTCCAGCACCTGTCGGTCAGGGAAACAGAGGGTGTAGCGGTCAGGTTCGGGGGTGCGCGGCCAATCGTAAGATAACACCGCAACCGGATACACAGGCCAGCCGTGCCGCTCATGCAAGCGGGCAAAATATTTGAACATGCGTTGCGCAAAATAGCCTTGCCTGCTCGACTGGGCTTCAATATGGATCAGGAAGCAAGCCTGTCCGCCACGAAAACGCCCTGTAGCAACCAAGTCCGCTTCATGGCTTTCCCCTGCCAGAATGTCGGTGAATATTTCCTTATCAAGGAACACCACACTGCCCGGTTCCAGCCATTGGTTGATTTCCGGCAAGAACAACTGCACAAATTCATCAAAAAAGCTGGTGATCAGTTCCTTAAATAGTCGGTCATGGTTAATGGGCATTAATTACGGCGGGTAAGCTCAAGCTGTCAATGATCAATCATCATAATAGATTTGCAAGCCAAATAATACCGATAATTGGCTGTCAATTATCATGCATTAAAACCTATAACACATGCACCACGGTATTGCCAATACCCAATAACTGCAATTGGCTTTCGGTGTCATGAGTAAAAAACACTTGTTCGACCACGCTACCTTTGACCACAATGTCAAGCTCCGTACCAGTTGTGTGATACATCTTCTCATTAATCACCGCACCCGTCAGTTTGATCAGCGACAAATTCAAATCCGTGACAGGGGTATCCACAGTTAGCGTTGCCGCTAATGATGTCGGCATAATTTCAATTAAGCCAGTATGTACTCCGCTCAAATCCAAGCGACCGATATTGGCTCCCGTGTCCTTCACTGATAACAAATAAGGCGACTGGATGGCGTTTAACACCACTAAGCCAGTGCTGATCTGGGCAGCGGACAAAGATAGTGTAGAAGTGGTTGCATCGGTCAGGGTAATGGCGGACAACTTGCTGGCATTGCCCACTAAACTATTAAAATTAGCACTAACGTGTGCGGCAGTATCGGCGACGGCAATGGACATGACATGGTTATTGGCAGCATCAGCAGGCAAGTGCGCCGCCGTTTCGCTGCGGATGTTTAAGGTATAAGGCGTGCTGATCTTGCCCAATGTGACTGCATCGACCGCTAATTGTGCGGCAGTGATGGCAAGTGGGGCAGTGCCATTGTCGGTCAGTGCGATGCTGGCTAGCTTGCCGACAATGGCTTGCAAACCGCCCAGATTGGCGGCAACATTAGCCGCGCTGTCCACCACGGCAATGGAGGTGACATGGCTGTTTTTTACATCCGCCGCCACATGCGCCGCCGTTTCCCCGCTGATAGTCAGGGCTTAGGGCGTGGTGATCTTACCGAACACCGCTGTATCTTGGGCAAATTGTGCAGCTGTCACAGCAAGATTGGCGATGCCTGGACCGGCCAATGCGATACCGCCCAATAGGGCGGCATTGGATGCCAGTGCCGTATCCAACTGAGCCATAAAATTGGCAGCGGTATCCACTACCTTGATCGAAGCCACATGGCTGTTCTTGCTATCCACCGCTACATTTGCCGCCGTTTCACCGCTGATTGCTAAGGCATAGGGCGTGCTGATCTTGCCCAACACCACTGCGTTGGTGGTCAATTGCGTGGCAGTAATGCCAAGGCTGACAGCACCTATGCCGGTCAAGTCAATATCGGCAATTTTGGCGGCATTGCTTAATAACAGATTGTTTTTTTAAAGCAGCCACAAAATTAATAGCACTGTCCAAAAAGCTCACACCAATAACTCGGTTATTAGCCAAATCCTTGGCAAAGTTGGTAAACACTTCATTGCCCAAGCTTAAGCGATAAGCATCGGCCTGCAAAATTTTCCCTAACGCCGGTTTATCGGCGAGGTACTGGGCAGCCGTAATAGCTAAAATCGGTGTGCCACTATTAGTCAGATGGATGCCCGCCAATTGGCTGCCAGCGGCCTGTGCCAAATCCAATACGCTAGCAACATTGGCTGCCGTATCTGCCAATTGCAATGGCGTTAGCACATGGCTATTGGCAAGCGCTACAGGCAAAGCATTGGCATTCACCGAGGCTAATGACACTTGGTAGGGGCTGGTGATCTTAGCCAATACCGCTGTATCATTAAGCAGCTGCGCCGAAGTCAGTGCCAGTGTGGAGACAAAGCCAGATCCTCCGAAATGCAGTAAAGCGATGTCGCTAATATTAGCGATATTGACCGCCAAGGTGGTGTCCAATGCAGCCAGTACATTAATGCTACTGTCCATTACAGCCACGCTGGTGACATGGCTATTGCCCAGCACAGCAGGCAGATTGGCAAGCCTAACGTTACTGACCGACAAATTATAATCGCCCGAAATCAGCGCCAATGCGTTGGCATCGTCGGTTAACTGGCTGGCGTAAATGGCCAGTGTCGGCGTACCGCCATCGGTCAAGCCAATACCGGCAATATTGGCGATGTTGTCCTGCAGTGCGTCCAAATAAGTGGCAATGTTAGCGGCACTATCGGACACCTGCACAGGCAACAATTGAGCGCCCAAGCCGGACCATGAAGAAATGGCGGCCAACACAGCAATCAAATTGCCCGTGTTGACGCCACTGACCGACAAATTACACTGCCCCGTCAACAAATTGAGCGCACCGCCATCGTCCACCCATTGCGCGGCACTGACAACCAATGTGGGCGTGCCGCCATCGGTCAAGCCGATGCCGCTGATATTGGCGGCATTAGCTTGCAGCACATCCAACATGGCGGCAATATTGGCGGCACTATCGGACACAATCACTGGCAACACATGGGGATTGACCAATACACTGGTCAAATTGCCCGCATTGACACCACTGACCGACAAGCTGTAATTGCCGGAAATTTTGGACAAGGCGCCGGCATCGGTCAGCAACTGCGCTGCCGTAACAGCCAATGTTGGCACTCCGCCATCAGTCAAAGTAATGCCAGTGATTTTAATTGCATTGGCCTGAAGCATGTCCAAATTGGCGGCAATATTGCTGGCCGTATCAGACACGGCTGTAGTTGCCGATGATCATCTTCAGCACCGCCAAGTCAGTTTGGGCTTGACTGCCAGTCAGCAGATTGACCCGACCAATGACTGTGTCAGTCAAGCCAATAGCGGAAATTTTTCCGACATTAGCCGCAAGTAAGCCAAGCGAGGCAAATACTTGTGCAGCAGTATCGCTTAGGGCAACACTGGCTACTGTGCCTTTGCCTGATGTAAAAGCCAGTGTGCTGGCCATATTAGCCACACTGACACCACTGACTGCCAGGCTAAAAACGCCTGATAGCTTGGCCAAAGTGCCTGCGTTACTGGCCAATTGGGCGGCTGTCACTGGCACGGGATTGCCGTCGCTGACATTGATGCTGTTAATTTTGCTGATGTTGGCCTGCAAAATGGCAATATTTGCGCCTAGATTGCTGGCGGTATCTGACACACGGATAAAATTTGCCTTGATATTATTGCCTAGTGAAACTGCCAATGTGCTGACCACATTCGCCGCTGCCACTCCACTAACCGTAAAGGTGTATCGGTTAAAAATGGCGTTCAGGACGGATTTGTCATTAACTAACTGGGTGGTACTTAGCGATAAACTAGCGACTGTTGTGTCCGATAGAAAAATCTTGACAACCTGTGTGGCAATAGCCTGCAAACCATCAAGATGGGCCACCACATTGGCTGCCGTGTCGGAAATGTTGTTGAAAGTTTCCACCACCCCATAATTATTGGTCATTTTTGGGGCCAACGCCAGCACATCCGCCACGCTGATGGCCCAAGGGAACATCATGTTACCCGAGGTTTCTTGCAATGATAGCAGCTGAGGGCCCATTGCCGCCAGCGCATCCAAATTGATATTGACGCCGTTGTCAACCACCCGCACCGGGACTGTCAACCCTTCACGGATTAACGCCTGCGCATCTTCGGCACCCGAGATGACAGAACGGCCATCCGTGCCGTCAATGTCAATCAGTGTGCCATCAGGCAGCACTATGTAATTAAATGATGTGCCTAAGGACAATAAGGGGAGCCAGTTGGCGTTGATGTTGGCTGCCGTATCGCTGATAGTCAAGGACAGCTTGGCCCCCAACGAAACTAATCCAGGCAAATTGGCAACGGCATCCGCAACAGTACTGGTGACGTTGACACTCTTGTCCAGGGTAAGTTGCATCCCCAACGCTAATAACTGCGCGGCCGCTGCGGCAACATGGGCCGCTGTGTCGGTGACATTGCTGAAGGTGTCACGGTTATAACCTAAGGCATCGGTCATCTTGGGGGCCAGTGCCAGCACGTCCGCCACACTAATGGCATAAGGGAACGGGTTGAAACCTGAGGTGTCCTGTACTGACAACAGTTGCCCACCGATTGCCGCCAGCGCGTCCAAATTCATATTGCTAGCGACATCGACGACACGGATGGGCAGCGTCAGACCCTCTTTGACTAACAATATGGCAGTGCTGCTGGATACTGTCACACCTGTGCTGTTTGCGCCCAACACGGGCAACAAAGTGCTATCTGGCAAGCTAAAGCCCTTGAGCGCATTGCCCAACGACAACAATTTGGCTTGGTTAGCATTAATAGTGGCCACTGAGTCGGCAACCGTCACTGACAGCACCGAAGCCAGCGTTGCCAAAGCCGCCGTATTGGCTACAATAGCACTGGCGTTATCATTGACCGTGACTTGCACATCACCACCTAGCCGAGCCAATGTCGCTGCATTGGCGGCTATGTGTGCCGCCGTATCGGCAACCTGAATAGCACCGGCGGCAATTTGCGTACCCAACCCTAGCAGTTTGGTCACGTTGGCGATAATATTCGCCAAATTGTCATTGATTTTGCTGAAAGTTTCTGCGTTACCGGCACTATTGGCCATTTTTGGGGCGAGTGCCAGCAAATCTGCAACACTGACTGACCAAGGGAAATTGCTGGCACCGGCGTTGTCTTGCACCGACAGCAATTGTGCGCCTATGCTTGCCAGTGCATCAAGGTTCATGCTGCTGCCGTTGTCCACCACCTTAATGGCTGCGGTCAGCCCTTCATTGGCAAAAACCAAGGCATCAGCGCCCGCCAGTGTCACTGACTTGCCATCGGTGTATTGCACATATACCGTGCTGCCGTCAGGCAAGATCAAAATATTCGGGGTGATACCCAGCATTACCAAAGCGGCTAGATTAGCATTGATATTGGCAGCCGTATCGTTGACCAGCACCGATAAATCAGCGCCTAATACACTTAGCATCGGCGCATTGGCCAAGATTTGGGCGACCGTGTCTAGCACTTGAATGCCGCCCGATGGGATTTGTGCGGACAATGTCTGCAGCTGACCAACGTTATTGGCAATATTGTCAGCCGTATCGGTGAGCCAAAGCACCAAAAGTCCTCCCAAGGCGGTCAAGGCCGCTTTGTTGGCAACCACATTGGCTACATTATCAGTGACGTTTATGCTGTAAGCGGCAACTTGTGCGCCTAGTGCCAGCAAGGCACTGACATTATTGGCAACATCCGCCGCCGAATCGGTTACCGCTAGAGACAACACATTACCCAGTGTTGCCAATGCCAGCGCATTGTCCAGCACCTGTGCCACTGTGTCAGTCGCGGTTATACCCAATACGGCGACTTGCGCACCCAGTGCCAGCAGTTGGCTGGCATTACTGGCAACATTAGCTACCGTGTCGCTGACCCATACTGATAGTACAGTACCTAGCAAGGCCAACCCATTGGCGTTGGCAACCACATCAGCGGCATTGTCCGTCACGGTTATAGCAGCAACGGGAAGTTGCGCCGCCAATGTCTGCAATTGCGTGGCGTTGCTGGCGACATTGCCCGCTGTATCGCTAATCCCGACCGACAAGGCATTACCTAGGGTAGCCAGCACCGCCGCATTAGCCAAGATATTGGCTGCACTATCGGTAATTTGAATGCCACCCACAGGGATTTGCCAGCCCAAGGCAATTAGCTGGTTAGCATTGCTGGCAACATTAACAGCCGAATCCATAATATTGCTGAAACTGTCGGCATTGCCCCAGTGGTCAGTCATCTTGGGGGCCAGTGCCAATACTTCCGCCACGGTGATGGGCCAACTGAACGGGTTGTTGCCGGAGTTGTCTTGTACAGACACTAATTGCTTGCCCAAAGCCACTAGGGCATCGAGGTTATTGGCAATAGTGCTGCCGTTATCCTGCACAGCAATCGGGTTGCTGGCATTTTGACCGCCAGCCAAAGCTTGGGCGACAGTTTGGATAACAATAATGGCCATGTTCCGCTCCTAAGTGATGCGTGCTTTCTTTTACGTTGAATAAAGATTAGATTGTCTCTGCACTTAAAAGTGCAATTAAGTCGAATAAAAAATATGGACTTCCATATTTAATAATTTTTCAATAAGTTATATTTAAGTTGGACTGCAAAATCCAGAAGGTAAGCGCGTGGGGAAACCAGACCCCATTCACAAAGCGAACCGGATCGGCTGTAGGTCAAGATTAGACAGCTGAATAGGGTGCTGAACCGGACTTAGAATCTGTTTAATATCTTTGTATCAGCAATACCAAAAACGCCAAATTTGATAGCCACACTATGAATTTCATACTGTTGATTTCTGATGTTACGCACAGGATCGATTTGTTTGCAGGAGAGTGGCCATGATAAAACCGTCTGTTCCCTGAGCGTAGCCGAACTAGGGCTTGCAACCCAGTTACAGTGGTCGGACAATCCATCGGTGTGGCGGGGGTTTCGACTTTGCTCAGCCAACGTGCTGCGTAACATCAATTGATTTTACAAAATGTTGGGGGGCCAATAGAAGTGGTGAGGGTTAATTAGTCGGCAAATGCTGATTAATAGTTTGAAAATACTAATAACCTGTTCAAAATACCCCCTCCCAGAAGCATTTAAAATACATATACGGGGAAAAACATACCCGATGTGGTATAAGCCGCAAGCGGCAGGTTACATAGGTTGTTATAGGTATTGCCTTTTTGTCAGGCATAAAAAAACCCGCCGTTAGGCGGGTTTTTAAAGGGTGCTGCTGAAACTAACGGGACAGTATTAGTTGCCTGTCCAAACCAGCTCAACACGGCGGTTCATAGAACGCCCTGCTTCTGTTTTGTTTTCTGTGATAGGTTTTCTTTCGCCAAAGCCTTTGGCAACCAACTGGTTGGCAACACCTTTCTGTTTCAGGTAGTCAACTACCGATTGTGAGCGGCGGATAGAAAGTTTCATGTTGTAGGCGTCACTGCCTTCACTGCTGGTATGGCCATGCACTTCGATGGTGTCTTTCTCTGGATAAGTTATCAAGCTAGCGGCAACGCCATCAAGCACGGCCTCAGCACCGCTGGTCAGCTTGGCTGAGTCATATTCAAAGTTTACGCCTTTCAGATGCAGGCTAATAGGGCAGCCGTTCTGGTCAATCTTACTGCCGACCATAGTACCCGGACATTTGTCCAAGCAGTTGTTTACGCCATCCCTGTCGTCATCCAGCTGTGTGCAGTCAATGTTGTTTGCGATAGTTGTGGACGGGGCGGCAGTGAATTCAAATTTGGCAGGTTTCGGTTTGGCGCCAAACGGAATGACAAAGCCAAGGTTGACAACGAAGTCTTGGTAATCATTTTCGGAGCCGTGGGGTTTTTTCTCTGGGGGTATAATTTCTGTGCTTGGGAATAACACTTCCGAGCTGTTGTAACGGTAACGGACATCACTACGGATCAAGAAGTTGTCGGTCACCTCAAAAGTCAAGCCCGCACCAGGTTCAACTATAAATGAGGCGGCATTTCTACCGGCAACAGTGGTGCTTAAGCCGCCTACGCCCAACACGGCATAAGGTGAAAATTTGCCACGTTTAAAGAAATATTGGATATCGGCAGTCGCGCCTTGCGAATCCCAATTGCCGTGTGGCAATTTTTGTTCTTGCGGGCCGCCGGTATTTTGGAACATACCCTTGATTTCTAAGTTGAAATGTTCGCTGATCATTTTGCCGATAGCCAAACCACCGCCAAAGCCATCGGTGTTGCCACGGTTTAGGTGGTTACCACCTAAGTTGATATAAGTGCCAAAAGGTGCGACATACCACCTTTTATCCAAGTATTCGCCAGCACTCGCCAAATGCGATACGCTTGCCGTGACCAGCGCAACAGCCGCTATCAAAGATTTGTTGTTCATAAAAAAGCTCCTCAGTTAAGACATTAGGGTTGATTTAGTAAAACTATAAAGCAGGTGCACCTGATAATATTGGACCAACCAGTTTTGCTTGCGGTGAAAAGCAGTTAGAGCAACTGTTTTCTGGCGGTTGTATCGTAATAAAGCGGTTTTCGGGTTGCTAAATGCGGGTTGGAAAACAATTAAAGCGGCTTAAGCACTTAAAAGCTTAGGCAAATAGCGACCCATCTGTTGTAAAGACACTATAAATATGTGCTAATGATAGCTTAATTTTGTGATAAATGAAAGCCTTAATCAATCAAGGCTTGTTGCTGGCAAACAAATTTGCAGCGGATTTATTGAAGTGGCAGCACCTTATTTGTTGCATTTTGGCGTTATCAAACCGTTTTGAATGGCTGTTTGTGCGGAAACGCACGCCCCTGTGAAGATTGATGATGTGTGTTTATAGGCCCACCTCCGGTATATTCAGGTTATATTTCCGCACCCGATAACGTAAGGTTTCGCGGGTGGTGCCCAAAGCTCTTGATGCGGCAGCAACATTGTTGTCGGAACGCTCCAAGGCCGTTTTGATGATGAACCTGTCCATATCATCCAGTGCCATGCTACCGTCCAAAGGCAGGCAGATAGCAAGCTGGGTGTTGGCTGTGACCGGTGCGGCAAAATCTTGCCCGGGCAATTGTAACCATTGCAGCGGGAACAACGCGCCATCGGCAAACAACACGCAGCGTTCAATGACATTACGTAATTCGCGGACATTGCCCGGCCAATGGTGGGCTTTCAACTTGCCCCATACTTCACTGGAGATGTCACTGACCCGTCGGCCTGCTTTGGCGTTGTATTCGGCAACAAACATGGGCACCAATTCGTCCAAGTCTTCCAAGGCATCGCGCAGCGGCGGTAAATTGACCCGAAACACATTCAGGCGGTAGTATAAATCGGCACGGAAGCCGCCCGTTTCTGACATAGCTGCCAAATCGCGGTTGCTGGCGGCAATAATCTGCACATCGACGCTGATTTCTTTTTCCCCGCCTAGCCGACGCACTTTGTGGTCTTCAATCACCTTCAGCAATTTGGCTTGCAAATCCAACGGCATTTCACCGATTTCGTCCATAAACAAAGTGCCGCCGTCAGCTTGCTCCAATAACCCCCGATGCCGCCCAGTAGCACCCGTAAACGCCCCCGGTTCGTGACCAAACAATTCTGATTCCAGTAGCTCGCGGGGTAAAGCGGCACAGTTCACTTCTATCATCGGTTGCAGGGCCCGGTTGCCGCCATAGTGCAAAATACGGGCCACCAAGCCTTTACCCGTGCCGCTTTCGCCGCCGATAATCAATGCGCTGAACGGCACTTGGGTCAGTTTTGCCAACAAGTCACGAACCGCTTGGGCTTGCTGGCTATGCCCCGCATAAGCCTCGGGGGAATAGCGGCGGTGGCCTTGGCGGGTTTGGTCAAGCACCCGCCGTTGGATAGTGGCACTGCGGGCGGCGCTAGCCACCACCAAATCAAGCCGTTCCAAATCACACGGCTTTTCCAAAAAATCGTAGGCACCCAAGCGCAAGGCCCGCACCGAATCGGGTACACTGCCATAGCCGGTCAAAAACAACCACTCTGCAAAAAATGTGGTTTTTTTCATGGCCTCCATAAAATCCAATGCATTGCCATCAGGCAGGTTCATATCAGAAATGATCAGTAACGGCTCAATAGCTTTGCTCAGCAACAACTGCTTGGCCTGTTCCAAATGTGTGGCTAAAGTAACATCCCAGCCCGATCGCTGGTAATGGTGCGCCAACTCCGTGCCCAATAATTTTTCGTCTTCAATAATCAACAGGCTGTTCAGCATAGTGTGTCTCCGGCAATACAATGGGGAATGGCAATCAACACTTTTGCACCATGCGGATAGCTATTGCTCAGCACAATGGTGCCATCAATCGCGTTGACAAAGCGTTGCACCATGGAAAGGCCCAAGCCGGTGCCATTCTTGCGGCTGGTGCGGAAAGGGCGGATACCCTGTTTAAGCATGATTTCTGAAAAACCCGGGCCGTTATCTTGCACGGACAATTGCAAACTTTCTTGATGGGTTTGCACAGCCACCGTAATTTTGCCTGCCTTGCCTTCCAAGGCATCCGCCGCGTTAAGAATCAGGTTCAACAGCACTTGGCGGGTGCCGCTTTCTGGCAAATGCACGGGCAAATGCTGCGGCGCATCCACCTGTACTTGTATGTTATCGGCAATTTGGTAGCGGGTCAACACTATTAGATCGGTAATAAGCTGGGTCAGATCAAACTCAGTGGACGTTTCTGGGGTGTGCCTGCTTTGGTCAAGCATATCGTTGAGCAGCCTTGCCAGGCGTTTCAGCTCGTCGCTGATCAATGCCATGCGCTGGCTTTGCAAATCGTTATTAAGTTCACGGCGCAAATTGCTGAAGGCCATTTGGATGCCCGCCAAAGGGTTGCGGATTTCGTGCGCCAGCTCCGCTGCAACTTCGCCTATTGCTGCCAAGCGTTCCGCCCTTGCCAAGCTGTATTGCTGTTCCAACAGGGCTTGTGTGGCAAGCTTGACTTCTTTTTGCAAAGATTGTGCATGGAGGCGGTTAGCCTCTTCCAAATCCGCCAAGTGGTTGACCATATCGTTATAGCTGTCAAAAACGGGCAGTAGCAACGGGTCCAAGTGGTCGGTGGTGATGGGGGTGTAGTCCTCTTGGGTCAGCCGTTCCAATAACCGCCTGAGATCATTAAGCGGCTGCAATATCCTAAATTTAAGGAACAGCATGGCGCCCAACAGAATCAGCGTGAACGTGGCGAGTGCCGCATACAGCTCGTTCTGGGTGTCGCGGTTGATGTCTTCCAATAGCTTTTCGCGTTGCAGGGTTTCATAATCCAAGGTGCTGCCCATAATTTTGAGCGACTCAATCAATCGGCTGTGTTTTTCTGCCTTGTTGAGTTGCTCCAAATCAATAAGCATGGCTTTAACCGCTTGCAAACGGGTTTGTGTGGTGTTCAGCAAATAGTGGTTATCGGACACCAAGCCATCCATTTCCGCCAGTGTTTGTGCCAACGGCAAGGGGGCTGTTGCGGAGCTTTGCTCGGTCAAATAACCAATCAGCACTTGTTGCAAGCCAGCCGAAACCCGTTGGATGCGATGGGAATAATCGACATACGACAACACTGATTCAAAATGATGCAGGTTGCGCCAAATCATGCCGCCTAAAATACCTAAGGCCAGCAGTAGCAAACCCAAAAATATCAGCCCGCGCAATTGTGCCGGCTGATAAAAAATGGGGCTGAGCGCGTTGCGTCGCTGTGCTTTCAAATGGGCGCTCCTGTCGTTAAGCGTACTCAAAGGGGCAATGGCTATAAAAAATAGTGCCTTTGTGGAGGAGGCTTTAGCCACAACCAGCAGAACACCGCGCAGCTTTACGGTAATTAGTCCGCTTATCCGCTGAGCGGACTACAATCTGTATATAAAAATAAGCACAATATATGCCATAGAATTAACTATATTAAAATCATAATATTGGCATTTTATAAGCCATCTGGCTAGCGGGAATAAGTGGTTTATATGAACCAATACTACAAAGGGTGGTAAGGATAATACACCACTTACAGAGGACATGCTGGTAATACCCAGCCAATATGTTGCGGCATTAATATGAGTGGGGGTACGGGCATTAAAAATAGGGGCGGATCATGATGCCCGCCCCTACAGACTACTTAACAGTCAAAGCGCTTACTCAGATGTGCCTGGTGTAAAAGAAACACCGCGCAACACTTCGCCATAAGCCGCTGTTTTAAGCGTCCAGAAGCTTTCTACAACAGGCAGGGTGGTTGCACTCAACAAGTCTTTAATGACAACCAATTTGTTGGGGTCTGCACCTTGGTCACCGTTGCCACTAACCGTTGCAGTGATGGCATAGATGTTGGCTGTGCCATCAGCATTAACGTGTCCGGTGACGTTACGCAAGCCACTGGTGGCAGGCGCCCATGGCAAGCTAGTCACAGCGTTGGTGCCTGTTGGATATTTTGCGATTTTATAAGGTGTACCCAAATCCAAACCAGCGCTCAAAGTATAGAGATAGTTCCATTGCGTACCGTCAAAAACCCATTTTTGCAAGCCCGCTGTGGTTTGTGCAGCCGCACCCGTGTAGCTAGGGGCTGCATAAGTGGTGCTGCCGTTGCCTTCATCGGTCACATAAAGGGTGGTGGGGTTGGCAAACCACAAGCCAAATGGGAATGCTGTGGTAGTTTTGGCTAAGGTGGTCGGGAAGCCTTTCAACACACACATGTTGTAAGGGGCGACACCCAAGGTTTGCAAATTGGCTGCGTTGTAGCTGATGCCAGTAGTTGGCAACGTAGCAACTGGACTAGGTACGCCCACACCATTAGGACAAGCGGTGCCGGTTGTGTCGACAAAATAAACCGTGTTGACACCGTTGCCACCACTGCCTTTAGTGTAATAGACGACGTTATTGTAGACGGTCAAGCCACGGAAGTTAGTGTCTTTACCTACTTTATCCGCTTTTTGGCCTAATTGGGTGATGTTAAAACTGCCCACTGGAGTTGGCAATAACGGCAATTGTTTGGCTTGCGGTAAAATTGATGCGGTTACGATTTGTGCGCCTGCACCCAAAATAATGTTGTTGGGCTGTGGATTGCCGCCGTTGCCCGCGTTACCTGCCATATAGATGACATTCGCGCCATTGCTGTTGTTCAAGTAGGCGGCACGGCCGTTGTTGCCGCTGTAGGCATTGGTTTCGGTAAAGGTAAATTTGCCAGTTTTGTCTACCGCAGCCACAGCACGGTAATAGCTTGAGGTCACCGGGTTGGTGGTGTCCACTGCCACGGGGGTATTGGAATTGGATACGTCAAGCGTATTGAGAGGGGCCACATAACCCATGAAGGTCAAAACCTTGCGGTCTGCTGACAGGTTGAGCGCCAGCTCCGATTTGGAAGGGAAGCTGGTGACCAATTGGTTGCTCTTGGCAGTGACACTAGGCTGTGAACTGTTGGCAACTTGCAAAGAGTTGATCAAACTGCCATTAGGAGTAATTTGGTCAAGATAAATTTTTGACGTGATACCGAAACTGGCATCAACAGTACTGTTGTTCCATATTTGCGGATAAGTACCGTCGCCAATGGCAGTGACGCAACCTGTGGTGCAATTAGGCGGCAATTTTTGGCCGATTTGTACATTGCTAGCTTGGCTGACATAGACACTACGGCTAACCACCAAGTTACCAACGGAAAAATGATCTGCACCAGCAAAAGCAACCGAACTGCTTGCCAGTAAGACCAGTGAAATGGATTGTCCCAGTGTGCGGCATTTAAATTTTGTCGATTTCATATTATTTGGTTTATAGGGTTGGATTAAAACACGTTCAAAGGCACACATTACCCAGTTAGCCTTAACACCACACCTAGCCAAGCCATGTTGGCACATCATAAATATTGATGGCAGCACAACATCAGCAATAAATCAGGGTTAGTGAGGTGATGCATTCTATCTGGGCAAAAAAGAACAACAGAAGCAGATGCGAGCTTCCGCATTTTGCCCATTGCAACGGGTTATTAGAACGTATGGGGGACTTGTTCTTGTCAGCCGACCCCAAACCACATTTGAGGCCGGTCTATTAATGCCCCGATACGCCAGCAATTGTACAAAATACCAACGCCAATTAAAAGACAATAAAATCATTGACATAAACCTGTAATACAAAGGACATGTAACTGTAACATAAGGCAGTACAACAGGTGGCTCAAGTAACGGGGCCTTATCCCTACTCACGGCAACTTGGTTCATATAGACCATAGCATCGGTTTTTATAAACCAACCAAAGCCATCATGTTAGTAATTGGTTTTAATTTGTTGCTATTTTTCTTGATCTTATTTGATGATCTTCTATTGGCATTGTTTATGCTTGATTTATTGGTGATTGAGTTCAAATTTTCAATATATAAAAATCCTGCTGGGCTGAAGCCTAAGTTAAGTAAAAATGTCCAGTACCTTGCCGAACTTATCATGACAAAACCCATGCAATTGCATTTATGCACCGTTTTTGGTCATAGTTGCGACTGTTTGTGTGCACATTTATAAGTTTAGGCTGACCAATCTGGCATAGGCGCGCGTCATGTAACCCGTGACCGCCCAAACACCTGTGTGATTGGGCCGCTTGCTTTTGGCGCAACAGGGGTCAATTTAAATAATTGGTCGCTATTGCCATTTGTCCATTTTGTTAATTTACATTTCCTTTGCATCCAAACAATGATTACTAAAGCATTTGTAGTTGTAGGCCTGACTGTCGCACTGTTATTGGGCGGTTGCCACCCGGCAGAAACCGAACAGCCGGAAGAAATGCCCAAATATGAGGCAACCACGCCATTCCGGGAAGATACTGCCATCAAGCGGGAATATGTCTGTCAGATACACGCTATCAGGCATATTGAAGTGCGTGCCTTGGAGAGGGGCTACCTGCAGAATATTTTTGTCGATGAAGGGCAGCAAGTGCATCAGGGGCAACCGATGTTCAAAATCATGCCCAACATCTATCAGGCTGATCTGCTCAAAGCAAAAGCGGAAGCCAGCACCATGAGCATTGAATACCAGAACACCAAAGGCTTGGCTGACCAAAACATCGTATCGGTCAATGAACTGGCATTGGCCAAAGCCAAACTGCAAAAAGCCGAAGCGGATGTGAAGCTGGCGGAAACCCACTTGGGGTTCACCGACATCAACGCCCCTTTTGACGGCATTATGGATCATTTGGTTGCCCGGAACGGCAGCCTGCTCAATGAAGGGGATTTGTTGACGACACTGTCTGACACCAGCAAGTTGTGGGTATATTTCAACGTGCCGGAAGCCGAATATTTGGACTATAAAATGCACAAAAAAGAGGGCGACCCGCTCACTAAAGTGCAGCTAAAAATGGCCAACGGGCAGATTTTCAACCAAACCGGCATTATTGAAACCATTGAAGCCGATTTTGACAACACTGCCGGTAATATCGAATTCCGCGCCACCTTCCCCAATCCTGATAAATTGCTAAGACATGGCGAAACCGGCAACATCATCATGGTCAAGCCCTACAAAAACGCTTTGCTCATCCCGCAAAAAGCGGTGTTTGAAGTGATGGACAAAACTTATGTTTATGTCATCAACAAAGAACAAAAGCTGGAGCAAAGGCTAATAAAAATAGAAGCCGATATACCGCAGCTGTTTATCATTAACGAGGGCTTGCAGGATGATGACAAGATATTGCTTGAAGGCTTGCGTAAAGTGCATCCCGGTGAAGCGGTGGACATTGATTTTAAGCTGCCCGAAAAGGTTCGCTCAGAGTTGCATCTCTATACAGAGTAACCCTTCACTCAGTGATTAATTAATTATGTTCAATATTTTTATCAAAAGACCCGTGATGGCGATCGTGTTGTCGCTATTGTTCCTGTTTATGGGTACTTTGGCGATTTTTACACTACCCATCTCGCAATTCCCCGACATTGCACCGCCACGGGTGACTATTTCCTTGTCGTTTCCGGGTGCTAGTGCCGATGTATTGGTGCAATCGTCACTGATCACTATAGAACGCGCCATCAATGGCGTACCGGGCATGAAATATATCATCTCGGATGCAACCAGTGCCGGCGAATCGACCATTCAAGTGCTGTTCAATTTGGGGGTAGACCCCAATATCGCTATGGTCAACGTGAAGACGCGCTTAGACCAGGTGATGAGCCGACTGCCAGCCTTGGTGCAATTGGAAGGTGTTATTGTTGAGCGGGTGCAGCCCAGTATGCTGATGTACATCAACCTGTACAGCAACGACAAAAATGCCGACGAGAAATTCTTATTTAACTATGCCTACGCCAATGTCATTCCTGAAGTACAGCGTGTGTTTGGTATTGCCCAGGCCAAAATATTAGGCAGCCGCCAATATGCCATGCGGATTTGGATGAATCCAGACCGGATGCGGGCGTATAGCGTATCAACCGAAGAGGTGATGGAGGCCATTAAAAACCAAAGCATTATTGGTCGGCCCGGGCGGTTGGGGCAAAGCACCGGGATTAGCGCCCAGTCTAAAGAATATGTGTTGACGTATCAAGGACGCTACAGCAAACCGGAACAATATGAAGATATTATTATCCGCGCCAATTCAAAAGGCGAAATTTTGCGCCTTAAAGACATTGCCAAAGTTGACCTGAACAGCGAGTTTTATAATATTTACTCCGATAAGGACTCACTGCCGTCTGCGTCCATAGTGCTTAAACAAAACTATGGTAGCAATGCCAGCAAGGTCATTGAGGATGTCAAGGAAAAATTAAAGGAACTAAAAAAATCTTTCCCTGAAGGCATGGACTACGAAATAAACTACGACGTATCACGGTTTGTTGATGCTTCCATCGACAAGGTGCTGCATACCTTGGCGGAAGCGTTCGTGTTGGTGTCTTTGGTGGTGTTTATTTTCTTGGGCGACTGGCGTTCCACCTTGATCCCTATCCTGGCTGTACCGGTTTCACTGGTCGGGGCGTTTGCCGTGATGTCCGCGTTTGGGCTGTCCATTAACTTGATCACTCTGTTTGCCCTGGTATTGGCCATCGGTATCGTGGTCGATGACGCGATTGTGGTGGTGGAAGCGGTGCACGCCAAGATGGAAGCTGAGCATTGCAGCCCTTATGTGGCTTCCAGAAAAGTGTTGGGCGAAATTGGCGGCGCCATTATCGCCATCACCTTGGTGATGACTTCGGTGTTCGTGCCGATAGCCTTCATGAGCGGCCCGGTGGGGGTGTTTTACCGGCAGTTCTCCATTGCTATGGCCTCGTCTATCATCATTTCTGCAATTGTCGCGTTATCGCTGGCCCCGGTCTTGTGCGCGATGATACTTAAAAACACCCACGGTCAACCGAAACGCAAAACGCCAATCAGTCTATTTATTGATGGCTTTAACCGTCTTTTCGAAAAGGTGACAGGACGCTACGTCAAATTACTGGATGTCGTGGTGACGCGCCGGATACTGACACTTTTGGTTTTGAGTGGGTTTTCGTTTGGTATTTATACGGTCAACCTGACCTTGCCGTCTGGTTTTATTCCGGGTGAAGACCAAGGCATGATTTATGCCATTATCCAAACGCCCCCCGGCTCAACCATTGAGGTGACCTATAAAGTGGCTCAAGAGCTGGAGAATGCCGCCAGAAAAATTGAAGGCGTGCAGTCGGTTTCTTCTTTGGCCGGTTATGAAGTGCTGACGGAAGGGCGGGGTTCCAACGCCGGCACTTGTGTCATCAACTTGAAAGATTGGGCTGAGCGCAAAAACTCCGTGCAAGATGTCATTAAGGAATTGGAAGAAAAAGTCCATGACTTTGGTGCGATTATTGAGTTTTTTGAACCGCCAGCAGTACCCGGCTACGGTGCGGCATCCGGCTTGGCATTGCGTTTATTGGACAAGACCACCGATACTAACTACCAAGCGTTCGATAAAATCAACCAGGAATTTATGGCGGCAATGCGTCAGCGTAAGGAGCTAACCGGGCTGTTTACCTTTTATGCCGCCAATTACCCACAATATGAACTGCTGATCGACAATAAATTGGCTATGCAAAAAGGGGTTTCCATCAACAAAGCGATGGATAACTTGGATATCATGATCGGCAGCACCTACGAGCAAGGCTTTATCCGCTTCAATAACTTTTTTAAGGTTTACACCCAAGCGTTGCCTGAATTCCGCCGCTTCCCTTCGGATGTGTTGAACTATTATGTGAAAAGTGATGACGGAAAAATGGTGCCCTACTCTTCCTTTATGACTATGAGGAAGACGCAAGGCCCTAACGAAATTACCCGTTACAACCTCTATAACTCTGCCGTTATCCGGGCCATGCCCGCAAAGGGTTACACCTCGGGCGATGCCATCAAGGCCATCCAAGAAGTTGCTAAGGCAACCTTGCCACGCGGTTTTGATATTGGCTGGGAAGGTTTGTCTTTTGACGAAGCGGCACGCGGCAATGAGGCTGTGGTGATCTTCGGCATCGTGCTGATATTTGTATACTTAGTGCTGGCGGCACAATACGAAAGCTTCTTGTTGCCGCTAGCCGTGTTGTTTTCGCTGCCCGCTGGTCTTTTTGGCTCGTTCTTCCTGTTAAAAACACTGGGCCTTGCCAACGATGTCTATTCCCAAGTGGGGATGGTCATGCTGATTGGTTTGCTCGGCAAAAACGCGGTGCTGATCATCGA
>CAIYOW010000047.1 GCA_903927955.1 uncultured Methylococcaceae bacterium
GCATTATCAATGAAGTGTCCGGTATTTCCCGCGTCACTTACGACATTTCCGGCAAGCCGCCTGCTACTATAGAGTGGGAGTGATAGTCCAGAGAACGGACTGGCGCAAAGACCATGATTCTTGCTTCAACGCATTCAAATTATTATAATAAACGCATCTAACTTGTTTTTGCGAGGTGAAGCTATGGCAATGCTGACGGTACGCAATTTGCCCGACGATGGCGGGTTCAGGCCGCCCTGTATATGGGCGCGTATCCGTATTGGTGATGGCCTTGCAGCATTGGGGCGCATGATTTGGATTGACAAATGAAGATGTTAAGTTTTCGGGATCGCTGCAGTTTCCGGGCCGATATTAAAATGAAATAAAATAAACAGGCTGCTAAAATCACACATTTGCCCCAATTTTTATGAATGTAATGAAAGCGTTTACCGCACAAGATCAAAATAGTTTTGCCCGTTTGTCGGGAGATTATAACCCGTTACATGTGGACAATATCATTGCCCGTCGTTCACAATTTGGGCGGCAAGTCGTCCACGGGCTGCACTTGGTGCTGTGGGCCATTGACCAGGCGTTTAGTAACCGCCCACCGGTCAGCATCAAAACACTTTCCTGCACATTTAGACATACGGTTGGCATTGATGAACCCATTGAATGCCTTATAACCCGAAACGACGAGCATGAACTGGCTATCTCTATCGTAAGATATGGCACAGAATGTGTTGTTTTTCAGATCGGACTTGCCCCTTCCCGTGCACATGGAGTTTTTATTGATGCCCCTTTAGGGCAAGAAGCCTGTAAAAAAATCCCTAGCGGTGAATTTAACGGGCTTACTGGAATAACCCCTTTACAAGTGGATACAGTTGCACTGGCACAGCTTTTCCCGAGCGTGGTGGTTGCCTTACCTATCGGCCAAGTGGCGCTGCTTTTAGGCAGCACACGCATTGTGGGTATGTATTGTCCTGGTTATTATTCACTTTTCTATGATTTAAAGTTGGCTATGTCGGATGCGGCCGCCGAAACATCGCCTGAAGTAAAATGGCAGGTACAAAGCTATGATGACCGTTTTAATACATTAAAAATTGGTCTTTCTGCCCCTTGTGGCAGTGGGACACTGACCGCGCTTGCCCGCCCAGAGCCCCAAGAGCAACTGGCCATGCAAGAAATTTTGCCCAAAATAGACGGACAACTTTATGCAAACCGTAAGGCGCTGGTGATAGGCGGGTCGCGCGGGCTGGGTGAATTATGTGCAAAAATGCTGGCGGCAGGCGGTGCGGATGTGCGTATTACCTACCATAAGGGCAGCGAAGATGCAGAACGGGTGGTCAATGAAATTGTGAAAACGGGTAAAAAAGCAGCGGCTTTTGCCTATGATGTGTTGTCTCCCTCGGTAAATCTGCAACTGTGCTTGGGACAAAATTGGACACCTACCCATGTGTATTATTTTGCCACACCGCCAATCTTTGTTGCAGGCCGCAGCCAATTCTCGATGGAATGGTTTAACGTTTTCTGCCGCTATTATGTCGAAGGGTTTTATGCTTGCTGGCAAGCGCTACGAAAAATTGCACCCTCAACACTGGTTATGTTTTATCCCTCTTCTGTTGCCGTGGCTGAAGTTCCTAATGCCATGGGGGAATATGCGGCAGCAAAAGCGGCCGGTGAAAATCTCTGCCATTATTTAAGCAATATCGACAAAAAACTTGAATTACGGATGCTGCGCTTACCCAGGCTGCCTTCCGATCAGACCCTGAGCATAATGGCTACAAAAACAGAAGACCCTTTTCAGGTATTACAAGACGTGTTACGGTAAATTGACATTTAGAGTGATTTATCCGCCCATGATTTGTTAACCCGATGTTACGCAGCACTTTGGCTGAGCGCAGTCGAAGCC
>CAIYOW010000048.1 GCA_903927955.1 uncultured Methylococcaceae bacterium
CGCCAATGCCTATCAACTTTCAAAGATCGCCCCGCAAATCACCCTCAACATCAGCGACACCGCCGCCAACATCAACGCGAACTACCCCAAGCTGGTGGGCATTGGCAGCGCGGGGCTGGGCTTCACCGTGCCAGATGGCACTATTTTTCAGGAAGGTTTCACGGTCAATGTCTCTGGTGCTTTGCAAGTCAACACCGATGGGCTGACCATTCCGCTGTTCCATGTGCAAGACTCTGGTGCCAACCTGATGGCCAGCTGGGATGGTTTGGCAAAGCTGGGCGGCCCGTTGATTTCGGTGCAGGACACTGATGGCGGCGCGACCGCCTTGACAGCGGCGATTAGTGTGGTCGACACCTTGATTTTGGCATCGAAAACGCTGCGCTGGGATGGCGCGGTGATGGCTTTTGCCAATGTCAACGATTCGGCTGCCAATATTGCCGCTAATGCCGCCAAACTGGCGGCTTTTGGCAACCAGTTGACGATCAATGTCACCGACAGCGCCGCCAACATCAATGCCAACCAAGCTAACTTGCTGGCCTTGGGTGCTGAGCTGAACAGTTTTAATTTGCCCGATGGCACGGTCATCAACTTGAATGTCAATGCCAGTGGTTTCTATGTGCTCGCCCACGATGCAGTGAAGCTGGCCCAGGAAGGGATCACTTTCCCAGTCAACGTGGTTGATAGCGATGCCAATGTGTTTGCCAACGCGGACGCATTGGCCAAGCTGGGCTTGCAAATCCACACAATCACCGACACCAGTGCGGTCAACAACCTGGTCTTGCCTATCAGTGCCGCTGATGCGGTGGCTTTGGCCCCCAAACTCACCGACATGAACGGGCATCAAGCGGTATTTGCCAATATCACCGACAGTGCCGCCGATGTTGCCGCCAACCTAGACAAATTGCAGGCGATTGCCAACCAAATCACCGCCATTAAGCTGACCGACAGTGTCCCTAGCTTGAGCATCACCGCAACGCAACTGAGTAATGGTGGGGATGCGCAAACGCTGGGGCTGATCACCGGCAATTATCGCCTTGCCGTCAGCAGCGCGACGGTTGCCAATTTCTCCAACGCCTTGGCCAACAGCCATGTCACTTCGGTCGGGATTGTCGACAGTGTCGCCAATGTATTGGGTGCATTGGACAACCTGCAAGCCAATGCGGCGAAAATTTCCGCCATCACCTTTACGGACATTGGCACACCCACGTTAGCGATCACCGCCTCGCAATTTGCCAATGACATTGCCGCTTTTGGGCTGATCACCAATCAATACAATATCACTGTCACCAGTGTTTCAGTAGCCAATATGAATACGACCTTGGTGAATGCGCTATCAGTCACATTAAAAGACAGTGCGGTTAATGTGCTGGCCAGTTTGGATGCGGTGCAGGCGCAGACGGGTCACGTCACTGATATTAAGCTGACCGACATCGGTGCGCCTGCTATGGCTATCAGCGCCGCGCAATGGGGCAACGATTACAGTACCCTGAACCTTATTTCCAGCAATTACCGGCTGACTATCCAAGGCGGTATCGCCGCCAAGCAGGCCGCGCTGTTGGGCAATAGCCATTGGGCGGCAGTCGCGGTGGCGGACAGCGGCGCGAATGTTGCCGCCAACTTGGATGCCATTCAGGCCCATAGTGCCACTATTACGGGAATCAGCCTGACTGACAGCAGCTTGCCTACGTTGGCTATTAGCGCAACACAACTGGCCAGTGATGGCGGCGCATTGGGATTGTTAGGCGGCAGTTTCAACCTTGCTGTTGCGGGTGTCAGCGTAGCCAATGTTGCCGCTGTATTGGCAACCGCCCATGTCGTCTCGGTGGGTGTGACTGACAGTACGGCAAGTATTGCCGCCAACTTGGACAGCCTACAGGGCAGTGCTGGCAAAATATCCGGCATAATGCTAACCGACACTGGCACGCCCACTTTGAACCTGACTGCGGGGCAATTGGCCAAAGACGGCAATGCGCTAAGCCTGATTGGCGGCAACTATGCCGTGAGCGTCAGTGCTGAAACCGTGGCGCATCTGGCTGCTGACCTAGCCAAACCGCATGTGACCAGTGTCGGCATTCAGGATTCTGCTGCCAATGTGCTGGCTGGCTTGTCAACGTTGACCAGCAATGTCGGCAAGCTGAGCGGCATTAGCCTGACCGATGGCGGCACACCGCATTTATCGATGAACGCCGCTGCGGTGGGCAGTTCGCTAGCGGTGTTAAATGACATCCAGTCAAGCTATCTGTTGTCGGTTAAGGACACCATGAGCAATCTGGGCAAGCTTAACTTGAGTGGTGTGCATACCACATCGATTGAAATTATGCCGACAGCTTTAACTGCGGGGGCAAGCTTGCAAGAAAATACTCAGGTCACTGATCTCAATTTATCATTGATAAACCTGAAAGGCGATTCGATCAACGAAAAGGTCTACCAAACGACAGGCACCGAGGTGGATATATTAAGCAGCAGCTTGGCAGTCATCGGCAAGTTCATTTTTACCCATGACACCGAAGCGCAATTGCAATTATTGGGGGTTGGCAGCACTCCTGTGCACATGATCTAGGCAGCGGGCTAGTTTTGCCGTTATTGGCTGTTATCCGACAGATAAAAAATGGGGGTTCAAACGTAGGTTTGGGCCCTTTACCCTCGCCCTTCACCAATGCAACGCCCGCAACCGCGAAAACTTTTTACGTTGGTGTTCTTGCATCCTGACCATGACATTGACCAAGGCTTCAATGGCATCCAAAATATAGGGGCCTTTGTTCAGCATGACACATTCCGCCCTGACCGCCATAGCGGCATCGGTGAATTCAGGTCGCGAGCGCACGCCTTTTTTGGCTATGGATTCAAGCACCTGTGTCGCCCAAATCACTGGCATGTGTGCCGCTTCGCATAACCACAACATTTCTTCCTGAATTTCTGCCAGCCGCGCGCTGCCCAATTCCACGGCCAAATCGCCCCGTGCAATCATCACCCCTAAGCTATGCCTGCCCAATGTGCCCAAAATGATGTCCGGCAGGTTTTTAACGGCCAAATTGGTTTCTATTTTGGCGATAATCGGCAAGTCGGCGGCATTCCGTTTAGCCAGTTCAGCCATTAGATAGTCCATATCCGCTAAGGTTTCCACGAATGAAAAACCAATCAGGTCGGCATGGATGCAAGCAAAATCCAAATCTTGCAAATCTTTGTCGCTCAAAGGCGACAAGCCTAGCTGTGTATCAGGGAAGTTGATGCCCTTGTCACTGTGCAGTGTTACGCCACCGCTACGCGCTTGGTTGACCCGCAACAACGCCCCTTGTGCGCTGACAGCTTCCACCACAGCACCTAATTTGCCATCATCAATCCACACCGGCTGGCCAATGGCCAGTTTGCTACTGAACGATGATAAGGTGCAGCCAATTTGGGCGGGCTTAAGCAAATTGCCTTGGTTGTCGTATGCTGCCGGTTGGCCTAACAGATCATTTTCGGTCAACAGCAGTAAATCATTTTTAAACAGGCGAATGGTCAGAGGCTTGCCGGAAAATTCGCCCAGACTAAAACGTTGTCCAGTGGTGTGGGGTTCAAGGTGGGCTTTATTGTCAGCGGTTAACAAGGTTAGCTCACAGCCGGATTTTAAGTAACTGCTGTGTGTGCAACTGACCAACCATTCCTGTTCGGCAAGGGCTTGTTCAACTAGCAAGTAGCGTTGCTTGCCGCGTGCGTCGGTAAAGGCCAGACGGCAGCCCGGGCTGAGCTGTAGGTGCAGCGCCTCCGGTATCGGTACACAAAAAAAGGTGGATGGTTGGGTTGTTTCGGCTGGCGGTTCGCCTACGGACAGACGCATGAATGCTTTGGCTACGATATTGCCTTGGGCATCTTTTGGCACTTTGAGGTGGTGGACGGGCAAGCCCACCGCCAACGCGCCGGTGCGGATTTTATGCCCCGCCAAGTCCATCAATATCCGGCAAATTTTACCGGTTTCGGTTTCTGCACGGCGGATATTGCTGATCATGCCCAACCAAAGGGAAGCATCATCATGGGCGCAATTAATCCTTGCGCAGGTCATGCCTTTATCGGTCAATGCCAAAACCAAGTCATAATCCCAAGCGGCTTCGCTGGCCAATGTCACCATTACATGGACTTTGCCATGCCCATGAAAAGGCCCGAATAGCTCAATACTGTGCTGTTCCAGTAATTGCAAGCCACGGGTAAAGCCGGATGGATGGCTGGTGGGCTGGTCAGTCGGGTAGTTTTTGTCGGTCGCCCGTTTCAACAGCTCAATCACGGCATCCAAGGTTGACAATACCGAAGCTTCAGACCGCCCCAATGAAGATAAGCCCGCTTGTGCTAGCCGGTCTTGCAAATGGCGCAGGTCGAATTGCCTTAACGATAGGTAATGCGCCAGATTCAACGCACTTTTGCTGAATACGCCAGTGTGGTAATAAGGTTGGTATTTGGTTAGCCGCCGCTGTGCTTCCTCGTTGATTTCATTGCGTAAATGCAGCACATCAGCCAATAATTGCACTAAGGTTTCGTGGTAGTTATCCGCGTGGTTTTGTGAGGAGGGGAGCATAATGGCTTAATTAAATGATTTTTGTGGTGCATGAATTCAGGGTTTATCGGGCTTCGGTGCTACTTCACCCCTAAGTTGCCATACCATGTCCGGCGCAAGCCCAGTCATGTCGGCAATGGCTGCGTCATCCATCACCGCCAGCAGGTTTTTGGCAATCGCCAGTTTCTCGTCTTGCCGGCCTTCTTCGCGCCCGGCTTGCCGACTAATCTCAATGCCTTTTTCAATGCCCAGCTCAATGGAATCGGTGACGATGGACTTTTCATTGCTGATGGCCATCATCACGGACTGGTAGGCGGCGAGTTCGGCGCGGGTGAAGGCGGCCTCCTTGCTGATGGTCAGGGCCTCGTGGATGGGCGGGTAGCCCAGCAGTTCGGCGGGGGGTTCCAGCTCGCCCTTGACCTCGCTCAAAAACCTGAGCCACAGCGCGCGCACCTTTTTGGCGGTGGGGTTCGCCGCCCTGAACTTGGGCAGCTCGATGAAAACGAACTGCAGGCCGTCGATGGTGCGGTGGGTGTTCTCGATGTTGACGATCTTGTAATGGTGGTACCAGTCGTCGCTCTGCTCGAAAACCGCGTTGATGATGCCCAGTGCATAGACGGGCTGCAACAGCTTGTATTCCTCCCCCGGGTCAAGCTGCATGACAAAGGCCTGGCTGGCGTTGAACAGCATCCGGTTGAAAAACGAAGGCGTCCAGTACATCTGCATCTCGACGATGAACACACGCCCGCGCTGGTCGGTGCACTTGACATCCACAATGCCGCGCCGGTTCTCCGGCGGCACGATGGGTATCTGTTCCGGCGGCAGGTAGCTGAGCGAGACGATCAGCCCGTCATCGGGCAGAGGCAGCAGCGCGTTCAGGAAATCCATCAGCAGCAAAGGGTGCCCGCCAAAGATTTTCTTGAACACCAGGTCGTTCTTCGGGTCGAGGTAGCGTGCCATTGGCTGTCCGGTTGGGTGGTTGGCGGGTTTAATGTATCAAAGATTAGGCATCGTCAC
>CAIYOW010000049.1 GCA_903927955.1 uncultured Methylococcaceae bacterium
AACATGCAATTAAGTTCCAAGTTTTTTTCATGGGCGCGATTAGATAATAAGGCGCACACGTCTTCCACCAGTTCAGTCAGGTTAAAATCAATCCGTTCCGGTATCAGTTCGCCACTCTCCAGTTTGGATAAGTCCAATATGTCATTGATGATAGTCACCAAGGCATGTGCCGAGCTGTGCGCGGTTGCCACCCAACCTTGCTGAAGAGTGGTCAGCGATGTGTCATTGAGCAAATCCAGCATCCCTAATACGCCGTTCATAGGGGTGCGGATTTCGTGGCTCATGTTAGCCAGGAACAAGGATTTTGCTTGGGTGGTTTCTTCAGCCAACTCTTTGGCCGCTTGCAGGGCTTTGGCGGCTTGGTGCTTGTCGGTGATGTCGTAAAACCAGCCTAAAACAGCATCTTCGTCTTGATAATGGGTGTTAATAAACGATGCCAAAACCCATCTTGTTGCGTCAGAATCAGAACGGAGCAGCTCCAACTCGCGGTTGATAATGGCTTTGCCGGTGGTCAGTTCGGCGAGTATGGCACGGTAATCATCAATATTGGCATAATAGCTGGCAGGGTCGATGCCGGTGGGATCAGCCTTGTTAACCATTTGGGCATAATTTTTGTTATAAAACACCACTTCCCTGCCTTGGCGGATGGCTATTCTGACAGCAATAGGGCTTAGGTTAAGGATGTTGCTAAGGTATAGTTGGTTGTTACGCAGATCATGCTCGGCTTTTTTCCGTTCGCTAATATCATGCACCACTATAATGTAGTTATCCGGTTGCCCCTCGCTGCCGTTTATGGATGTGATGGACAAGTCGTTCCAGAACGGACTGCCGTCTTGGCGGTGGCAAAGACATTCGTCAGCGAAGGAATGGGCGTGGCCCAATGCCCGACGGATGCGTTCCGCCACGCGGGGTTCAACCGCCAGGTGCCCGATGGCATGGCTGTGCCTTGCCTGTAAGTCCGCTAGGGTGAAGCCGGTTATTTGGGTGAATGCTTTATTGATCCATAGGGCATGTTGTTGATGGTCGGTAATTATCACGCCTTGGGATATTTCGCGTAGAGCCAAGTAGTTGAGCTGTAGTTTTTTCTCAATCTGTACCCGTTGGGTAATGTCTGAGCGGATCGCTATATACTTGATGGGCTTTTTGGCGTTATCCAAAACTGGCACGATAGTGGTATAGACCCAGTACAGTCTGCCCGATTTGTTGCGGTTGCAGATTTCGCCTTGCCATACCTCCCCTTTGCTAATAGTGGTGTACATTTGGGAAAAAAATGCACGCGGATGGTGGCCCGATTTTAATATCCGATGGTTTTGCCCGATCAGTTCGTGTTGTGCATAACCGCTGATTTCGCAAAACTTGGCATTGGCATAGGTTATGTTGCCATCGCTATCGGTGATGGCAACAATGGCATGTTGGTCAAGGGCATATTTTTGCAAGTCCAATTCATTGGTTGCCAAGCTCGATTGTTGTTCACTGATTTGCAATTGCTGGTTTATGCCTTGGAGCTTAAGCTGGTTGCGGTTGAAGCGCCAAACCAACAAGGTGACGAGTAGGCTGCCAAGTGTGCCTGCCGCCCTAATAAATTGGGCCTTCAAATAGCTTTGTTGGGCTTCAAACGCTGGCAGGGAGTGGCTCTTGATCGTCCAAGTGCGACCAAAAAAAGCGACTGTCTCGCTGCCCGCAAATAGGGCTTGTTGCCCGATGATGCGGGTAGGGTTAGCTTCAGAGCTATACAGCAACGATTCCGGTGTAGCTTGCGGCCCATCAAAAATTTCAAACGCTATCTTGCCTTGGCCAGGGTATTGGCTGACACCCAGCATGATGTCTTTCATATACAAGGCTACAGCACTCCAGCCAATGAGCTGGCTGCGGCGTTCGCTGAGTGTGGCATGGGGGGCATTGTGCTGGTAAATCGGTGCGTAAAAGACAATGCCGGGATATTGATGGCGAGTATCTTGCACCAGGGTCAGTTTGCCGGTCAGTTTGGCTTCGCCGCTGTCGCGGGCTGCTTCCAAGGCTTTCCGTCGGGTGGCATCGGAATAGGTGTCAAAGCCCAGCACCCGTACACTGCCCTCATTAAAAGGTTCTATATAGGTTATAGGTGCATAAAATGGGCGTTCACCGTCGGGAAAAATCGCGAAGTCAGGGTCATAGGATTGCCTGATGGCTTTAATATAAGCATTTTTCTGTGCATGGCCAATCGGGGTGATGTAGTTTATGGCAAATATCCCAGGCAAGTGTTCGGTCACTTTTAGCTGGCTGACAAATTGCCCGAATTCATCGTGGGTGACATTTTCGGAAGCTTGGAATAGGGCATTGATGCTTCTCAGCAGGTACAGGTAGTCGGTGAGCTGTTCCTTGGTAAGGGCAATGAATGAGCTGCTCTCTTTTTCGAAAATGGTTTGCAGCAGCGTTTGTTCGGCTTCAGTAGCTTGTTTTTGCAGGTAGTAAGTTAGCCCCAGACCGGATGCCAAGATCAAACCGGCAAAAAGCAGGTTTATTAAATGGGACGCTAGCGAAGGTTTTAGGTCGCTTTGCTGGTTGGGGGTGTCTGTCATGATTGGTTTTATGCGGTCAATAGCCCATTGTTTTATTGAATGATGGGGCGGGGTTCGCGACAAACTACGGCAGCGTGCTGGTCGCGGGCATAGCCCGCGCCCACAAGGCTTGCCTTTTGTGTAATACTCAGTTAAATGTTTACCACGGTTGCGGCGGCGATTGTTTGCCGCCTTGGGTGTCCAGCCAAGCTTGCCGCCATTTTTGAATGATGGCTTTTGATGCGGCGGCCTTGGCAGGTGCGCTACGCTGGTTTTTGGCAACACGGATGCTATGCCAAGCCTGTTCCAACGCCATCACTGACCAAGCCCCCCATGCGCCGTGCCATTTGCGGTAATACAGCAGTTGGCTGTACATACGCCAAAGGTCTATCTGGCTGCCATTGCTGTTGAATTCAACATGGGTCACGGTTTTTGCCGACTCGCCACCCAAATGGGTGACAACCAATTCCGGCCAATAGCAGATACGCCAAGCTTGCTTGCGTATACGGTGGCAAAAGTCCACCTCTTCGTAATATAAGAAATAGCGCGGATCAAAAAAACCCAGTGTATCGATAAGATCGCGCCGGATTATGCCAAACGCCCCAGTCACCCAGTCAACATCGGCGGCTTGCAGCGGGTCTGCCCAGCTACGGTCGACACGTCCCAGCCAACGCGATTTGGGAAAGCGTCCGGACAGTCCGCTTAACACTAATATTTCGTTGATGAGCGACGGGAACATGCGCGCGGAAGGTTGCCATTCACCGTTAGTGCCGACCAGCCGTGCACCCGCCATGCCTACATTGGCATCGGCATCCATTGCCAGCACGGCTTTTTTCAGCACATCGGTGGCTAACAGCGCATCAGGGTTAAGCAAAACTATATAGCGTCCCGTAGCGATGTCAAGCGCACGGTTGTTGGCATTGCCAAATCCTAGGTTGGTGTCGGAACGTATCAGCTTGACTGCAGGGAAGGCCCGCGCCACGGCATCGGCAGAGCCGTCACGCGAAGCATTGTCAGTCACTATGATTTCAATTGCCCCCTGATAGTCTTGATCGGCTATGGATTGCAAGCAAGCCAGTAAGCTGTCGCGGGTGTTGTAGGAGACGATGATGATCGATAGTTCAGTTTTCATGGTCATTGGACTCCCTTGCAGTGCGTTCCCATGTGGCATTTTTGCCCATGCTGCGCCACAGGCGGGGCAATAGGGTGAGTTTCCAGAGCAAATAAAAGGGCACGGATGCCAATATTTTCAATTCGTGCCAGCCACAGTTGCCTATTTTAAAAATGGCCATTAGGTGCAGCAGCAAGGCTGACAAATACAATAGTCCGCTGGCAGTTGCCAGCGCGGTGGGCAGCAACAGCAGCACGGCGACCAATAGCGCATGGAATGCCAACGGCAACAGTAACAGTTCCGCCAGCGGCTCCAGCAATAGCCAATGCCCTGCCAGCACTTCGCGTACCAGCACCGGCACTTCATCCGCTATCAGTCGGAAGCGCCCGCCTTCCCAGCGGCTGCGTTGCACGCTGGCACCTTGCTGCTGGGTAGGGGCGGCCGCCAATACGGTGACACTGTCAATATAGCTTACTTTTTTGCCGGCACGCACTAGGCGTAAGTGGTATTCCAAATCTTCGGCAATGGAGGTGGCATCATAAGGCACTGCCAGTAAGGTATCGCGGCTCAGGGCAAAACCGTTGCCTAATATGCCTACCGAAAGCCCTAGTCTTTGCCGTCCGCGTAGGCGCAGCACATTAAAGCCGAGCCAAGCAATATGTTGCAACGAGGTGCGCCAGGAGGTTTGGGCATTAAGCAATTGATAACGGCATTGCAGGGCATCAAGGCCGCTACCGAGGGCTTGCTGGAAGGCACTGACAAACCCTGTTGCCACGCGGCTATCGGCATCAATGATGATAAAGCCTTGGTAGTCTTCGTTAAGCAGTTGCTGGAAGGCGAAATCGAGCGCGTAGCCTTTGCCGCGTTGCTCAAGGTTGTCCCTTATCAGCACCCGTACCCCCAAGGCGGTGGCGTAGGTGGCAGTGCCGTCGCTGCAATTGTCGGCGATAACCACAATATCGGTGCCGTTACAGTTGCCTATGCCTTGGCGCAAGCTGTCAATGCAAGCGGCAATACCTTGTTCTTCGTTATGGGCCGGCACAATAATGGCCAATTTTGGCAAGTCGGTGGCTATGGCAGGGCTAGCGGTTTTGGGCTGCTTTAACACACCTGCAATGCTTAGGATCAACAGCTCCAAGCTGCCGGGCAAAAGAAACACCGCCAACGCAGTGGCAATAGCCGATATTGCAAGGCCAATCGTAGAATATGCCATTATACAACCCGTTATCAATGGTTACGAAAAAGTGTTGGGCGCGGGCATAGCCCCTGCCCAGCTTAATTTTTGTGCGGAACAGCACAAGGCCTTCGCCGCTAAGGCTTATAGGACGGGCGTAGGGTTAAGCCGCTATTTTTAAAAACTACCATTAAAAGGCAATATCTCAAAATTTAATTTATAGTGTGCAATCTGGAAATAATTGGAATTTTACCCGATTAGTTGATATATAATCGGGCAGAATGGTTGTTGCGGTTTTTCTATCTATTTAAGGCTTGTATCACTATGGCGAAAAACTCCCTTTCTGACATCACCGCACCTTGGCCGGAACAGCATCTGCAAAAGCTGGGCCATTGCCCCGTGTGCCAAAGCAATTTGGCTGAGCTGCTGCACCAAGACCTGCAAGACCGAATTTTTTTCTGCGCGCCCGGCCGCTGGACAATGCTTAGCTGCCAACAGTGCGGCAGTGGCTACCTTGACCCCCGCCCTGATGAGGCATCAATTGGCTTGGCCTATAGCCAGTACTACACCCATGATATTGACGAATCATGGCTATCAGACGCTAGTTTTTGGGCCAGGCGTTTGCCTAGTTGGCGTACTGGTTATATTAAGCGCCGCTTTCCTGCTTTTGCTGTGCAATCGGCAAATTTGTTGGGCGGGCAATTGCTGGCCCGCAACCCAACGGCGCGGGTGTTGTTGGAGCGGGATGTGCGGCATTTGCCGACGCCATTGGCAGATGCACGGCTGGTCGATATTGGTTGTGGCAGTGGCAGTTTTGTCAAGCGCGCCCAGTTATTGGGCTATCATGCCCAAGGGCTGGAGTTTGATCCTCAAGCAGTCGAGCAAGCCCAACGGCAACATATTAATGTCACTCAGGGCGCTTTGCCTGACACAGGTTTGCCCAGCAGCCACTTTGACGCAGTCTCCCTTAGCCAAGTGATTGAGCATTTGCATGAGCCTGTAAGGGCGTTGCATGAGATCAGCCGCATTTTAAAGCCCGGCGGATTTTTCTGGCTATCCACCCCAAACGCATTGGCAACAGGGCATCGCCGCTTTGGTGGTTATTGGCGGGGGCTAGAGCCACCACGGCATTTGGCGGTGTTTTCTGCCAAAGCGCTGCAAAGTTCGCTGCAAGCAGCAGGCTTTACCGATATCCATTTCCAATGTCCAGGGCCAGTCAGTGCTTGGTTTTATCAGGCGAGCCAAAAAATCGCCGCCACTGGGCCGGATACAGCTGAACTGGGCTTAAATCAAGACTCGGTATTACTCAATGAAATCCGTGCTATCGACCGCTTGAGCATGACTGATCCTTGTGCCGGTGAAGAGCTGATTGTCACCGCAAGGCGGGTATGACCATGTTTGACAAGCGTATTGCTGGCTGGCAGATGCACCGCGCCCTGCAAGACAGGCTAGGGATACTGTCACCGTTCTCTTCGGATAGCGCTAAACGCCGAATTTTAATGATCAGCGCATTCGGGGATTTACCGAACACACAGCTGTTCCCATTTTTTTATCACCGCGCTGAACTGGCTTCACGTTACAACGTAGAAGTGCGAGAAGTGCCACTTGCACGCTGGCTATCCGGTCGCCATCCCTTTTTGCAGCGGGTCGATGCGGTATGCCTGCAAACGGGGTATGTTGACAGTCCGGCAGAATTGCAGGCCATTGTCGCCCAGATTCGTAACACTTATCCTGACTGCCGCTTGGCTTATTTTGACTGGTTTGCACCCACCGATTTGCGTTATGCCGCCATTCTTAATGACGGTATCGACCTTTATCTAAAAAAACATTTGCTGAAAGACTGCAGCCAATACGGGCAAGCGACCCTTGGCGACACTAATTTAATGGATTTTTATTCCCGCCGCTTTGCCTTGGATGAGGTGACAGTCAATTATCCTGTGCCGGATTCTTTCTGGCCAAAATTGGTCATGGGCAGTAACTTTGCTTTTGCGGCACATATTATGCCGCATTTTATGGGCAATTTTCCCACTAAGCCGCACACCTTGGATGTACACGCCCGCATCGCCACTAAAGGCACGCCTTGGTATGGTCGGATGCGGCAAGAGGCATACGATGCGGTGCAGGCTTTACCTAAATCGGTTACAACCGCCAGCCAAGGCATGGTGCCAGGTAGCCAATACCGCAAAGAGTTGCTGGCTTCTCGGTTGTGTTTTAGTCCGTTCGGTTATGGCGAAGTGTGTTGGCGGGATTTTGAGGCTCAGTATAGCGGCAGTTTGTTGTTGAAGCCCGATATGTCGCATCTGGACTGCTCGCCGCAAATTTACGTCCCTTATGAGACTTATGTGCCGCTGGCATGGGATTTGTCGGATTTTGCCGAAAAGGTGGATTATTACTTGAGCCACCCGCAACAACGCAAAGCCATCAGCCGTCATGCCTTCCAATCGATCAAAACTTATTTTAGCCAACAGCAATTCCTCAGCGATATGCATCCCGTTATCAGCAAGCTCCTTGGAGAATAAAGCAATGACATCACCCCGCGTGTTAATATCGGCCTATCAATGTGGCCCGGGCATGGGTTCGGTTTCCCAGATTGGTTGGGAATGGTATCAACGGCTAGTCAAGCAGGTGCCGGTCACCTTGGTGACGCATTGCCGCAACCGCGCAGCCCTTGAGCGGGCTGGTGCGCCGTTGCCCGGCAGCGAAGTGGTGTATATTGATAGCGAATGGTTTGCAGGGCCGCTGTATCGGCTGGCATCAAAACTGTTTCCGCGCAGCCAACAGCCGGTGTTCCTCATTTCCTCACTGGATTTTTATGTCTACGACTGGCTGGCATTGCGCCAGTTGCAACTGATGCAGCGGCAGGGTAGCCAGTGGGATTTGGTGCACGCAGTCACCCCCGTGTCGCCACTGGCTGCCAGCCGCTTGTATCGCTTAGGCATACCACTGATTGTCGGCCCTTGGAATGGCGGCCTAAAATCACCCACCACCTTCCCTGACATCATGCGGGCCGAATCCGCTTGGCTTTACCCCATTCGCCGCTTGGGGTATGTAATTGATTGGCTGGTTGGCACTAGCCGTCATGTTAGCTTGATTCTCACCGCCACTGTGTCCACGTTCAATGCGATAGCGCCGCGTTATCAACACAAATGCCGGCCTATGCTGGAAAATGGCGTTGATACTACGCTGTTCACGCCTACCGACTGGCCTAAGGAAAATGTCGCGCAATTGCTCAAAATCGTCTTTGTCGGTCGCTTGTTGCCCTTTAAGGGTGTGTCCATGTTGTTGCAGGCAGTGGCGCAGCTGCCATTGCCTTTCCAATTGGTGATTGTCGGCGATGGTTCGGAAAGGGCGGCACTGGAACAGCAATGCCAGCAACTGGGGCTGGTGGACAAGGTGATTTTTGCTGGTGATCAGCCATTGGCGCAAGTTGCTGTCCAAATGCAACAAGCACATGTGTTTTGCTTGCCGTCGGTACGCGAATCGGGCGGTGCGGTGTTACTGGAAGCGATGGCAGTGGGCCGTCCGGTGATTGCCGTGGACTTTGGCGGCCCCGCTGAAATTGTGGATGATGAAGTGGGGCTAAAACTGCCTGCTACCGGCAGGGATGATGTGGTTGCGGCGTTGCGTGATGCCCTCATTGACGTTGTCCACAACCCGCAACTATGGCAACAGCGTGGCTTGGCAGGGCAACAGCGGGTGTTGCGTGATTTCAGTTGGGATGCCAAAATTAACCAAGCTTTGGACATTTACCGGCAATTGTTACAGGGGGGGCAATGAAGCCTATTGCGCTCGCCTACCTGATTAGCCGCTATCCGACGGTATCGCATACTTTTATCCTACGCGAAGTGCAACAATTGCGGGCGTTGGGCTTTCGCATTGATGCCGCCTCAATTAACCCGCCTGACCGCCCGCTGGTACAGCTGACCGCTGAAGAGCGCCAGGAAGCGGAGCGGACTTTTTATGTGAAACAACAAGGGGTCAAGGGTGCTGTCTGGGCATTGCTGAAAACCCTTTGCCAACGCCCACAGGGGGTCTGCAAGGCATTGTGGCAGGGTATCCGGCTAGGCGGCTGGGATGCCAAGCGCCAAGCGTTCCAGTTGTTCTATCTGGTGGAAGCAATACTGATCGGGCAATGGATGGCCCGTCATGGTTATCGTCACCTACATGTCCACTTCGCCACGCCAGCCGCTTCGGTGGGGATGCTGGTAAAAACGGTGTTTGCGGTTGGCTTCTCCATCACCGTCCACGGCCCGGATGAATTTTATGATGCGCCGGGGCTTAACCTGCCACAAAAAATCACCGCCGCCGATTTTATCTGCTGCATTAGCCATTTTGCGCGTAGCCAGTTAATGAAATTGTCGCCGGTCAACGAGTGGGATAAATTTGAACTTTGCCGCTTAGGTGTCGATCATAACCGTTTCCAAGCGATTGCCAGCCATAGCCCCGTTGCGGCTGATGCAATCAGCTTATTGTGTGTTGGGCGGTTGACACCTGCCAAAGGCCAGCATATTTTACTTAATGCCGTCCAGCTATTGCTGGTGCGGGGTTATCGGGTAAGTTTGACCTTGGTCGGCAATGGCCCTGACTTGGCTTCACTGCAGGCCCATGCGCAACATTTGCAAATTGCCCACGCGGTTGAGTTTGCCGGAGCACTCGATCAAGATCATCTGTTGCCTTATTACCAACGTGCAGATATTTTTGTGCTGGCTAGCTTTGCCGAAGGATTGCCGGTGGTGTTGATGGAGGCGATGGCGATGGCTATCCCGTGCATCAGCACACGCATTGCCGGTATTCCTGAATTGATAGATGATGGCATCAATGGCTTGCTGGTCGCCGCCTCTGACAGTGACGGATTAGCCGACGCTATCGCACGTCTTTGCGATAACCCCGCCCTGCGCCAACAATTGGCTTTAGCGGGTAGCCAATGCACACGCGAGCGTTACGACCTGCAACGCAATAGCCAACACCTTGGCAGTGTGCTGGACAAGCGCATGGGCAACCAATAGCCCCATGATTCATTAACCGTTTAATTAAAAAGCTCTATGAAAGTTCACGGTTCAACTAATGAGAATCCTAAGGATATTAGCTTCCTCGCTTTGCTCAAGGAAGATTTTATCACCCATGACAAAGACATTCTTGAGCAAGGCTTATGGGCGGTTGCCGTGCATCGGTTCGGCAATTGGCGCATGGGCATAAAGCCTAAGTTATTGCGCGCCCCTTTGACCGTGCTGTATACCTTTCTGTTTAAATGGGTCGAATGGACTTGTGGCATTACCCTACACTATACCGTAAAGTTGGGGCGTAGGGTTAGGATTTGGCATCACAGCGGCATGATTTTACATGCTGAATCCATCGGTGACGATGTGCATATCCGGCATAACACCACAATGGGCATTGTCAGGATATTCCAAAATTTTGAATTGCCCGTCATAGAAGATAGGGTGGATATTGGCGCGGGCGTTTGCCTACTGGGGAAAATCAGGATTGGGCATGACAGCATAATTGGGGCCAATGCCGTGGTTTTGAAGGATATACCGCCTTTTTCGGTCGCCGTTGGCAATCCTGCCAAAGTTATAAAAACGGTCAATAAAGGCTAATTTTCCGCGTCATAAGCAAAAAGCAGCTAGCGTCTGTTTTTAAAATAATACCAAATCCCACCTACCCCAATTATCCCAACAAGGAGTGTTAGCGGCAGTGGCATGGCGTGGAACAATTTGAAAATGACACCGTAAATCAAGCCGTGGATAAGGCTAGATACAATCATCTTTTCAATATGCTCCAAGCTAAGGCCGTGGGCAGTAGACAGGGCTATTTGAGAGAGTATATTGGCTAAATTAATGGACACTGGCAGATTCCCTTAACGGTATTTTAGGCAAAAACAAATTTAAATGCGCTGGTGCATCAATCACAACGTAAGACTTAGGCCTGTCCCCGGCGTGTGCGCTAAAAAGCCCGGTAGGGTTGTTTGGTGGGGCATCTGATGGCGTGGTTAGGTCATCATGCGCCAGGCTGGGCAATGACAGCAGAACTTGCTGACACGCATAGCAAGGGTGTGGACAGTATTGCGCTTATGCTAAATCCCGACGTTTCCAAGCATTATGAATGCCTATCAGACCAAAGGCGCATCGGCTTCTAGGATACAGGGAAACCGTGATAAAGACCCCTCCGACATAATTTAAATGTCGGAGGGACTGGTATTATTTACCTGATTTTTGTTCTTCAGTTGCGTTGTTGCTAGTTTTTCTTTTTTCTAAGTTAGAAAAGGTTTCGGTTTGCAACTGTTGTACTGCACCGCTTTCCAAATGGGCAGATTTTTCGCTTTTCAGGAAGAATACAACAACAAGCATGCCTACGATGCAGGCGCCGACGATAAACCACATGTTATCTTTTTCTTTAACTTCAGACATTTTTATATCCTCTCTGGTTATTGTAAATAATAGTTATCCCCCTTTTCCTCTAAAGGGGCAGCCCACTCAGTGTATGAGCCGGTTGTTTTATTGAATCGAAACAACGGTGTGATTTTTAACATGGGAATGGGTATCTGGTCAAGTTTTGCTTGGTATTTTTACTTCCCTTGCCTTAACCAGCCAAGCAATTTAAAGCTAACCCGCCATTTTTAAAAACAAATGTCACTGATATGTGGTTGCCCGAATGATAGCATTAGGAGTAATTTGGCTATCGCTGTTTTTGGTAAACAATAATGATTAATTTATGCCATTGGTCAATATTGATAAACACTCGCCCCAATGCCCCCCTCCTTAGCGGACAGGCATCCGCGGAGCTGATAACAGCAATTTTTGTGTGTAGGCATGTTGCGGCCTATTTAGGACTTGTCCTGCCTCGCCCTGCTCGACTATTTTGCCTTGGTACATCACCGCCACCTCATCAGCCATTTCTGCGACCACTGCCAAATCGTGGGTGATAAACAAGTAGCTGATGCTTTGTTGCTGTTGCAAGGTTTTCAGTAAGTGGATAATTTGTGCCTGCACTGACACATCCAGTGCACTGGTGGGTTCGTCACAAACAATCAGCTTAGGTTCGACCGCCAAGGCGCGGGCAATACAGATGCGTTGCCGCTGACCGCCGGAAAACTCATGGGGATAACATAACGCCGATGCTTCGGGCAAGCCAACCTGCTTAAGCAGTGCCAATACCCGGTCATTACGCGCTGCGGCGGACAAGTCCGGGCGTAAAGCGCACAAGCCTTCGGCAATAATGTCGCCAACCAATAGGCGCGGGTTCATGGAAGAAAAGGGGTCTTGGAAAATTATTTGCAGTTTGCGGCGGTGCTGCTGCAACGCCTTACCTGACATTTTGCCCAATTCAATCCCATCGACCAAGACACGGCCGCTGCTGGGCAATAAATTCAACAAACTTTTGCCTAACGTGGTTTTGCCGCAACCGGACTCGCCAACCAAAGCCAAAGTTTTGCCCGGGGCAATGCTAAAACTGACCCCGTCAACCGCACGGACATAATCGACAATGCGCTTGAACAGGCCTTTGCGGACGGGGTAGTAAACCTTGTAATTCTCCACCTGCAACAACGGTATCACTGGCGGCTGTAACATGTCTTTTCCGCCGCGTTTCCCTGCATTGGCAAGGCAAGGCAAGGCATTGAGCAATTGTTGCGTATAGGGGTGCTGAGGCGCGTCAAAAACGGCTTGGGCTGTGCCCGCCTCGACAATTTTACCGCGCCGCATCACCGCCACCCGATCCGCTAAGGTGGACACTAAAGCCAAGTCATGGCTGATTAACCATAGAGCCATGCCGGTCTGTTGCTGAAGGCTTTTCAGCAGCGCCAATATTTGCGCTTGGATGGTCACGTCCAGCGACGTGGTGGGCTCATCGGCAATCAGCAAATCGGGTTCCGCTGCCAAGGCAATGGCTATCATCACTCGCTGGCGCTGACCGCCTGACAGTTGATGGGGATAATCATGGTAGCGCTTGCCAGGCTGTGGAATTTCAACCTGCGCCAGTAATTCCAGCACGCGCTGCCGGACTGCTCGGGTTGGCAATGAAAAATGCTGGGTAATGGCTTCAGCAATTTGCGCCCCAATGGTCATCACTGGATTTAATGACGACATCGAATCCTGAAACACTAAGCCAATGCGCCTGCCACGAATTCTGCACATAGCCTGTTCCGATTGCTTCAGCAAATCTTGCCCACCCAAGGCGATGGTTTGGGCGGTCAGGCTGGCATTGGCGGGCAATAGCCGTAGCACCGATAAGGCCGTAATTGATTTGCCGGAACCCGATTCACCCACCAAAGCAAAAGTTTCGCCCGGATAAATGGCAAAGCTGATACCGTCCACAACGTTGTTGTGTTGCGTGTTAAAAGCAACTGACAGCTGTTCTACCGACAACAAGGGGGTATGGGAGACCATAGTTCAATGGGGTTACTTTAGGGCATCCGTCACATGCGGTGCAATCAGTTGGTACATCAGCTGATGCATTTTTGGGCTTCCGGCAATCACGTTGCCAGATTGCATGTATTGGTCATTAAAAGAAAAATCTGTCACCACGCCACCGGCTTCCTTAATCAGCAAAATGCCAGCCGCCATATCCCACTCCATCACACCTATTTCCCAAAAACCATCCAAGCGGCCTGCTGCAACATAAGCCAAGTCTAAGGCCGCCGCGCCAGCACGGCGAATGCCTGCGCATTCGGTGGTCAAGGCACGGAACATGCCTGTGTAGGCATCCAGATGGGTATCGGTCTTAAACGGGAAACCCGTACCAATCAAAGCACCTTTTAAGGTGAGTTGCTGAGTGACCCGCAATCGGCGGCTATTGAGCATGGCCCCGCCGCCACGTTTGGCAGTGAACAGTTCATCACGCATCGGGTCGTAGATCACCGCGACTTCCAAGCGACCTTTGTATTTTAAGGCAATGGACACGGCCCACTGTGGAAAACCATGCAAAAAGTTGGTGGTGCCATCCAATGGATCAATGACCCAAGTAAAGTCATTGCCAGCGTGTTGCCCGCTTTCTTCCGCCAAAATGGCATGTTCCGGGTAAGCGGTCTTAATGATGTGGATAATCTCCCGCTCCGCCATACGATCCACTTCACTGGCGTAATCGTTGCGTCCTTTTTGGTCAATGCGCAACTGCCCGACATCATCGGATGTTCGCAAGATCAAATCACCCGCGCTTCTTGCTGCGCGGATGGCTATGTTTAACATGGGCTGCATAGGGTAATTCTTTAAATATATGTAGAAAACATCATAGCATAGCAAATCTTTTGTTAGAATTTCGGCTTTTTTCCAGGAACTTCGTCCTTGCTGTCGCATATTAAAATCGTATTGGTGGAAACCACCCACCCCGGCAATATTGGCGCGGTCGCCCGCGCCATGAAAAATATGTCGCTGGCGCACCTGTGTTTGGTGTCGCCTAAAACTTTTCCCTGTGCAGAAGCCACTTCGCGGGCCGCCGGTTCTGATGATATTTTGGCCAACGCGCAAGTGTGCGCCACTCTGCAAGAAGCGATTGCCGATTGCCAATTGGTTATCGGTAGCAGTGCGCGTTGCCGTACCATCAGCTGGCCAGAATTGTCGCCTAGGGAATGTGCCGAAAAAGTGGTTGTCCATGAACCTAGGCAAAAAGTCGCCATTTTATTTGGTCGGGAAAATTCCGGCTTGAAAAACCATGAAATAGACTTATGTCATTATTTGCTCAGAATCCCCTGCAATAGCCAATACAGCTCGCTGAACATTGCCGCCGCCGTGCAAGTGGTTTGTTATGAGCTGTTTGTCGCCACCGGCAGCCAGCTACCGCCACCGGTGGGCGATAAGCACGACAGCCCATTGGCCTCAGCCGCGCAAATGGAATCGTTTTACCAGCACTTGTACCAAGCATTATGCGACATCGGTTTTATTTCCCAACCTGAAAAATCCAAATCGATCATGCGCCGCTTACGACGGATTTATAACCGTATCCAGCTGGACACTAAAGAGCTGGACATACTGAGGGGCATTCTAAGAATGTCCCAAGACCACCAAAAGGGCCAATAAACATGCTGGACCACTTGAAAGAAGACATCGCCTGTGTGTTTGCCCGCGATCCTGCTGCACAATCGGTATTTGAGGTGATCACCACTTACCCGGGTGTCCATGCCCTGCTCATCCACCGTCTGAGCCATAGTTGTTGGCAAGCGGGCTGGAAATGGCTGGCACGCTTTATGTCGTTCCTAAACCGCTGGCTGACCGGCATTGAAATCCATCCCGGCGCGGTGATTGGCAGGCGCTTTTTTATTGACCACGGCATGGGCGTGGTCATTGGTGAAACCGCAGTGATTGGCGACGATTGCACCTTGTATCATGGGGTAACTTTAGGCGGTACCAGTTGGAACAAAGGCAAACGCCACCCCACCTTGCATAACGGCGTGGTGGTCGGTGCCGGCGCCAAAATCTTGGGGCCCATTGAAATTGGCGCGGGTGCACGGGTAGGTTCAAATTCAGTGGTGTTAAAGCCGGTGCCTGTAGGGGCAACGGTGGTTGGCATACCCGCGCATATTGTCGATGGCAAGAAAAAATCCGATCCTGCCGGACTGCACAGCTTGGCCCATAAAATAGGCTTTGAGGCATACGGCACATCCAACGACCTACCCGACCCCATTGCCTATGCAATTAACCAGATGCTCGACCATATCAACAGCCAAGACCAACAAATCGCCTTGATGCAGCAAGCTTTGGCAAGGCGGGGCATCGATTGCAGCAATACCCAAATTGTCAACTTAGACGGCTGCAAAATTGCGGATGATTATGCCAAGTCGGCAAGATCATAATGGATTGCCGATATGACCGGCTTCGGCTATGCTCAGCCAACGCGCTTAAGCTGGGCCATGCGTTCCCTGAGCGCAACCGAAGGACAATCCGCCAAATACCACTGGGCAAATAATGGTAGGGCATCACAACACATTAGCCTTGCCGCTTTATTTAATTTTCCAGCAATGTTAAAGTTATTGCCTATAAAATCACTGGGTTTAATGCCCAGCTGGTTTTTTTATGCAATAAACTTAATTTCAACAACCTAGGATTATCAAAATGGCTTTCGAACTTCCCGCATTACCTTATGCCAAAAACAGATTGGTACCCCATATCTCTGAAGAAACGTTGGAATACCATTACGGCAAGCATCACCAAACCTATGTAACCAACCTGAACAATTTAGTGCCGGGCACTGAGTTTGAAGGTTTGTCTTTGGAAGAAATCATCCTGAAATCTTCTGGCGGCATTTTCAACAACGCTGCCCAAGTCTGGAACCACACTTTCTACTGGAACAGCTTAGCTCCTAGCGCGGGCGGTGCACCGACTGGCGCATTGGCTGAAGCGATTGATGCCAAATTTGGTTCGTTTGAAAACTTCAAAGCCGAATTCACCAAATGTGCCGTGACCACTTTTGGTTCTGGTTGGGCTTGGTTGGTCAAAAATGCTGATGGTTCTTTAGATTTGGTCAGCACCAGCAACGCAGCTTGCCCATTGACCACCGGTCAAAAACCTTTGTTGACTTGCGATGTTTGGGAACATGCCTATTACATCGACTACCGCAATGCCCGCCCTGCTTATTTGGAAGCATTCTGGGCCTTGGTCAACTGGGATTTTGCCGCAGCCAATTTCGCTGAGTAATTTCGCACCATCCTTTACCAAAAAAGCCTTCCCAGCCCTAGGCTACGGAAGGCTTTTTTATGGAGAAAGCTATGACCACTGTTTTGATTACTGGAGCTAACCGTGGCTTAGGCTTGGAGCTTTGCCGCCAATATGCACAGACTGGCTGGCAAGTGCTGGCGGCTTGCCGCAACCCAGTACAAGCGAGCGAATTACAGACACTCGCCAAAAATTACCCAACTATTCAGCCAAAAACCTTGGATGTTGCCGATTTTGTCCAAATTGATGCGCTCGCCCTACAATTGGCAGCACAACCTATTGATCTGTTGATTAATAACGCAGGTGTTTATGGCGACAACGCCAATAATGGCTTCGGGCAGTTGGATTACGCGGTTTGGGCGAATAATCTGCTGGTCAACAGCCAAGCCCCCGTTAAAATGGCGGAAGCCTTCTTGCCGCACTTGTTAAAAGGCGACCGCAAGCTGATTGCCAATATCAGCAGCCTGATGGGCAGCATCAGCGATAACACCAGCGGCGGCAGTATTATGTACCGCTCCAGCAAAGCGGCCTTGAACGCAGCCATGAAAAGCTTGGCTATTGAACTGGGCAAGCAAGGCGTTGGGGTAATCACCCTGCACCCCGGCTGGGTAAAAACCGACATGGGCGGCCCTGATGCCCTAATAGAAAAAGAAGACAGTGTCAGTGGTATGCGTGCCGTGCTGGCTGATTTTTGCTTGGCGCAGTCTGGCCATTTCCTCAAATACGACGGGCAGCCTTTGCCTTGGTGAATGACCATGATAAAAAAATTATTGCTGTTATCCGGGCTACTATCTTCTGCCGCATACGCCAATGTGGAAATCCCCGCCGCCATTAAAGTGCCTGAAGGACATAGCGCGTATTTGTCGGTTTATGGCGAAGGGGTGCAGATTTACCAGTGTACGCTTAACCAAGACCAGTATGCTTGGCAGATACAAGCCCCTGACGCACAACTCTACGATTTGGCGGGTAATATCGTCGGCAAACACTATGCAGGGCCGGTTTGGGAATATAAAGAGGGTAGCCGTGTGCAGGGCAAGATCATGGCGCGGCTGGATATTGCCAAAGGCAGCGCAATCCCTTGGTTGCTGGTCAAGATTGTCGGCCATAAAGGCGACAGCATTTTTACCCAAGCCGACTATATTGTCCGCATCAACACCCAAGGTGGCCTGCCCCCCACCAAAGGTTGTGACGGCAACCATTTGGGCAGTGAAAAACGCATTGGTTATTCGGCGGATTATGTTTTTTACCAGTCAAACTAAACTGGACTTAAGCAAGATTAGTGGCCGGTCGCTAACCAACCCTCTAGCCTAATAATTGCTGTTGCAAAGTAAACGGCTTAGGTGCAAACAATAATATGCACCTAAGCCAAAACAGGCAAGCCAAGCCAAATTAACCGCCTAGTGGGGTTGGCGGATAAAGTCAGGGTCTTTAGGCGGATTTTTTTCTTGTAAGCAATGGTAGGCGGCACTGTCAAACTTAATCTGCAATGAACGTGGGTTTTCATGCTCGTTCAAATACTTCTCCGCTTCCTGATTAGTCAGGTCTTTCATCATATAAGTGGCAATGCACAGGCAAGGCTTACTGAAACGTTCTTTGTCAATTTCAGGGTTGCTGGAGTGCTTGGTTTCCCGTGCCACGCATTGGTCAGCAAACGCATGTTCAAACTTATGTTTTTGCACATCAGTCACAGGGGTGTCGTGGCTGTGGTCAAACGGGTTGTGGGCGGCGGGTTCGGCGGCGGCTGTTGCCGTTGGTCTTTTGTCGTCGTTTTTATCGGAACACGCGCTTAAAGACAGTGCCAATACACAGCCGGTCAACAGAGAAAAAATCAGATTTTTATTAAAATTATAAGTTGTCATGATCAGTGGCCAATAGAGTAGATAAGTTAGCGGGTTAAAAAGCTTGTAAAATAACGTTATAGAACCCGTTTTTAGCAAAATAAAGAGTTAAACTTTAGCACTTTATGGGACTGATTAAAACCTATTCGTTGCTTAATGTAAGCGGCGGATAGCCAGCAATGCCAGAGCCAAAACCATCAGGCTAGGGAAGGTGGCAGTAAAAATGGGGTTGAAAAAATGGATCAGCCCAAGGTGGGCAAAGCTGATATCAAGGATATTGAAGCTCATACCAATGATCACACCAATCAATATCCGTGCGCTGGCGTTGATGCCGCGTTTGATACCAATCACAAACGGTACGGAAACGATGAGCATCACAAAAATAACCAAGGGGTTGACCACCCGCCCCCAAAACGCCAACTCATATTTTTGTGATTTTTGCTGATTGTTTTTTAAGAATGATACATAAGAGTACAAATCACGCAACGACAGGTTGTCGGGGATAACCACCACTATTTTAAGCAAGTCCGGGGCAATGGATGATTGCCAGAGTTGTTCCGGCAAGCTGCTGGCTTGCATTTGCGTGGTGGATATTTGCGACGACTGGATGTCTTCCAACCGCCATTTTCTGTTGCCCAGATAAACTGCTTGCTTGGCATGGGTGGCGCGCACCAATTGCTGTTGGTCGTTCAGTTCGTAAAGATTAATATCCGCCAGCTCGCCGTTGTCGGCAATGCTTCTGACATTAATAAAGCGCTGGTTTTCGCGCAGCCACAGGCCATTTTTGCTGCTCAGGCTCAGGTGTTTGTTTTGCGCGTTTGCCCGCATGGATTGTGCGTATGCTTCCGAATCGGGCGCGACCAATTCACCCACCGCTATGGCAATGCCCGCCATCACTACGCCCGCCAGCAGAGCGGCCTGGACAATGCCAAAAATCGACAGCCCCGCCGCCCGCATGGCAATCAGTTCATTATGGTTAGCCATGTTGCCCAAAGCGAACAGGCTGCCCAGCAACGCCGCTGCAGGCATCAGTTCGTAAAACACGGTCGGCGAAGTGAGGGTGACAAAATAAAACGCTTCCCTCAGGCCATAGCCGCCTTTGCCAATGTCGTCGAGTTCATCACTAAAGGTGAACAAGTCAAACAATGTCAGTAACAAAAGCATGGCAACCGCCGCGCTTTTAAGCACTTCCAGAACAATGTATTGGTTAAGCGTCTTCATGGCACCGCCTTAAATTGGCTTCGGGCTTTTAGCAATAGCCAGCGCCAGCCGTAAAACCGCCCCAGTAACACCCCGCCAATCAGTAATAATAGGATGTTGGCGGCAACTGCCCCTAGCCATATCGGCATGGTCCCATGCTCAACCCAAACCTTGCTTACCCTGACCAGATTGCCGTAACTGAAGTAGATTAAAAAACCAATCACAATATTGCCGTACATGCCGCCGCGTGGTGCGGATTGCGCCAGTGGCACGCCAATAAAAGCCAGCAACAGCAGGCTAACAGGAATAGTGAAGCGGCGTTGCAATTCGCTGATATGGTATATGTCTTGGTTGCCCCATAATGCATCCGGCATCATGCTGATCAGTCGGGTTATATTGCCGGGTGCCTCTTCGCTGGCTACCCTGACCGCGTATTCTTTAAATTGTTCTAGCGTGTAGTCCAGCTTGCCGGGTTGGCCCTGTATGCGTTGGCCATTGTTAAACACGATGTAACGGCCTTCCGGCCTATCCTGCAAGGTGGCTGTTTCAGCATTAATAATACCTTGTTTGCCTTGTTCCTGCTGTTCCACAAACACCTTGTGCAGGACGTTGTCTTGGCTGATGCTTTCCACATAGAACACCAGCTCGCCGTGGCTATAGTCGCTAAATTTGCCGGCGGCAATGCCCCGTACATCGGCGCTTTGCTTACCTTGCTGGACGATTTTTTCGTTTTGCGCCTCCGCCCAAGGCACGGCATAAAACGAACACCAGCCCGCAAACAGGGCAAGAGGGAAAATAACCAGAAAAACCGCCCGGTAGATAATGCCCGGGCCGCCGCCAGCGGCAAATAGCGCGGACATTTCGTGGTCGCGGTACATTCTACCAAGCACCATCAATAGTGCCATGAACACGGCGGGCGGCAACAGGCCAATGCCAATGATCATGGTTTTTAGGCCTAATAAAATAGCCAGCACGTCACTGGGTATGTCGCCTTGTACGGCTTTGTCCAACACCCTCACAAACTCGCGGCTAACAATAATCACCACAATGACCGACCACACCGAGATCAGCGTCGTCGCCAAATCTTGGGCAATCATTTTATCCAATACACTGAGCTTGCCATGTTTTGTTAAGTCCAGTTGGGTTGCTTGATGCACGTTAGGCAAGCTTAACTCCTCAATGAAAACGTTTAGTGATGTATAATTCCCGACACTGTTACCAATGGCGGGTGTGCTAAGCGCTTATTATGCCGCGCCACTTCTAAAAACCATGCAACCTTAAAAGAACTGATATGGACTATTCTATAGAAACCGGCCCCTTAGAAAAACTGCAATGTGACTGTATTATTGTCGGCGTGTATCAAGATAGGCAATTGACGGCAGCAGCCAACATTATCAATGATCATTGCCAAGATGCGATAAGCCAAGTGCTGGTAAGGGGCGACCTAAGCGGCAAAATAGGCGAGGCTTTATTGCTTAACTGGTTGCCGGGTCAGGCTTTTGCCCGCATTCTCTTGGTCGGTCTGGGCGAAAATAAGCCTTTGACCAGCAAAAATTATTGCAAAGTGCTGGCGGCTGCGGCAGAAAATTTAAAGAAAACAGCCATCCAGTCGGTGCTTGTCACCTTGGCGGACTGTGCAGTTGCCGACGCTGGCTTGCAATGGCAAACCCGCCAAATTGTGCAAGCCTTTAGTGACAGCGTGTATCAATATGTGTTCACTAAAAGCGATAAAAACACCGACAGCAAACTGGCAAAAATCGTCATTGCCGTACCCCAAAACGCCGAAAGCCAAGCGCAGACGGGACTGGCTGAAGGCGTGGCTATTGCCGAAGGTGTCAATTTGGCCAAACATTTAGGTGATTTGCCCGGCAATATCTGCACGCCCACCTATCTTGCCGCGCAAGCAACCGAAATAGCCGAAAAATTCGCCAATATGACGGTCACCATCCTCGAAGAGGAGGATATGGCGCAATTGGGCATGGGGTCGCTGTTGTCGGTTGCCCGTGGCAGCCGCCAGCCTGCCAAGCTGATTGGCTTGCATTATCAGGGTGGCGAACCCCATTGTAAGCCTATTGTCCTGATTGGCAAAGGCATCACCTTTGATGCCGGCGGTATCTCTTTAAAGCCAGGCCTTGGCATGGATGAAATGAAATACGACATGTGCGGCGCGGCGGCAGTGTTGGGTACATTACAAGCCGTGGCGCAACTGCAATTGCCGCTGAATATCGTCGGCCTTGTCCCTGCTTCGGAAAACTTGCCCGATGGCAATGCCAACAAACCCGGTGATATTTGGACGAGCATGTCCGGCAAAACCATCGAAATCCTTAACACCGATGCCGAAGGCCGCCTGATTTTGTGCGACACACTCACTTATGCCGAACGCATGAACCCCGATGTGGTGATTGATTTGGCCACCTTAACCGGTGCATGTTTGGTGGCCTTAGGGCGTATCCCAAGTGGTTTGCTGGGCAATGACGACGCATTATGCCACGCTTTGCAAGCTGCCAGTGAAGCCGCCAATGATAGCGTCTGGCGCCTGCCGTTATGGGAAGAATACCAAGAGCTGTTGCAATCCAATTTTGCCGATATGGCCAACATTGGCGGCAAAGACGCCGGTACGATAACCGCCGCTTGTTTTCTGGCCCGTTTTGCCGAAAATTTGCGCTGGGCGCATTTGGACATCGCCGGCACCGCTTGGCGTACCGGCCCGGGCAAAGGCGCGACAGGTCGTCCGGTGCCATTGTTATGCCAATATCTGCTGGATCGTGCCGCCCAAGCCAGCGCGTAAATGCCCGACATCAGCTTTTATGTATTGCCGACCGAGTCCGTCACGGAACGCTTGCTGTTTGCCTGCAAATTATTGGAAAAAGCTTACCGCTCAGGGCATTTTTGTTATGTGCTGACGGCTTCGCCAGCACAAAGCCAAGCCTTGGATGATCTGCTCTGGTCATTCCGCCCGGGTAGTTTTGTCCCCCACCAGTTATTTACCGACACATTGCCCGAAGTGGCGCGGAGCATTCTCATAGGCATGTCAGATGCCCCGCCACAATGGCATAATACCCTGCTGAATTTGTCACCCGATTGCCCAAGTGATTTTCTGCAATTCAGCCGTATTTTGGAAGTGCTCGACAACAGCGAGGCGACCAAATCGGCAGGGCGGCAACATTACAGCTTATACAAAAAAGCTGGCTTTGAGCCGACCACACATAAAATTAAGGCATCAGATTCTGAACACAGTATTGAAAGTTAAACTATGTGTCACCAACTGAGCATGTTATTATAACTTCCCCCATTTGATTGATGCATTGATGCCATCTACAGCTTCCCCCACCCAGTTGATTGACCGTTTTGGCAGAACGGTGGATTATTTGCGGATATCGGTCACTGACCGTTGCGATTTCCGTTGCGTGTATTGTATGGCCGAAAACATGACCTTCTTGCCGCGCGCCGACATTTTAAGTTTGGAAGAAATTGACACACTGGCCCAAGCTTTTGTTGCCTTAGGGGTAAAAAAAATCCGCATCACCGGCGGAGAACCTTTGGTCAGGAAAGGCGTGCTGGGTCTGCTGCACAACATAGCCGCGCTGGATGGTTTAAAAGAGCTGGTGATCACCACCAACGGCTCGCAATTGTCGACTATGGCTGCACCGTTAAAAGCAGCAGGGGTCAAACGCCTTAATATCAGCTTGGATACCCTAGATGCCGATAAATTTAAGGCCATCACCCGCACCGGCGACTTGCACCAAGTGATGCGCGGTATCCACGCCGCCAAAGCGGCGGGCTTTACGCGCATTAAAATCAACGCTGTCATACTGAAAGGCCGCAATCATGAAGAAGTGTGCGACTTGGTGCAATTTGCCATAGATAATGGCCTGGACATCAGTTTTATTGAAGAAATGCCATTGGGTGTGGTGGCCCAGCATGACCGCGCCGAAGCTTATTACAGCACTGATGCGATCAAAGCCGATTTGGCGCAATCTTTTAACTTGCTGCCCTGTACCGAAAACACCGGCGGCCCGTCCCATTATTATGCCGTTGCTGGAACGTCCGCTCGGGTCGGTTTCATTTCCCCGCACAGCCATAATTTTTGCGGCAGTTGCAACCGTGTGCGCCTGACCGTGGAAGGGCGGCTGTTGCTATGCTTGGGCAACGAACATTCGGTTGATCTAAAAGCCGTGTTAAGGGAGCATCCCGGCAATATGCCCGTGCTAAAGCAAGCTATTGTGCAAGCCATGCAGATTAAACCCGAAAGCCACCAATTTAATATTCATGAACAGCCAGTCATTTTGCGTTATATGAATATGACTGGCGGTTGATCGGGCTCTTGCCCCAAGCCAACTGATGGCAGGAGCGGGCCATGCCCGCGACAACCCACCACCTCACACATTTACCCTGTTAGTGGTTGCCAGCAATTACTAAGCCTCCCCTTTTTTAAGAGATTTTTCATGTCATTTGAACAGTTCGGCTTATCCGACGCATTGCTTAAAGCGGTAAGCGACCAAGGCTACACCAAGCCAACCCCAGTACAACAACAATCTATCCCACTTATTCTTGCCGGTAAAGACGTATTGGCGGGCGCACAAACCGGCACCGGCAAAACAGCCAGTTTCACCCTGCCGTTATTGCATCGCTTGGCAGAAAATTTTGACATCAAGCAAAAACCACGCATCATTCGGGCGCTCATTTTAGTGCCGACCCGTGAACTGGCGCTACAAGTCGCTGAAAGCGTAAAAACGTATGGTTGCCATTTGCCCTTGCGGGCAGAAGTGGTGGTGGGTGGTGCCAGCATTAGCCAGCAAACGCGCAACTTGCGCCACGGTTGCGATATTGTGGTCGCCACGCCCGGTCGTCTGATCGACCATCTCAACCAGCGCAACATCAATTTGTCACAGATTGAAATGCTGGTGCTGGACGAAGCCGACCGGATGCTGGATATGGGCTTCTTGCCTGATATCCGAAAAATTATGGCACTCATCCCCAAGCAACGGCAAAGCCTGCTGTTTTCCGCCACCGTGTCCAATGCCATCAGGTCATTGGCGGCACAATTGCTGAATAATCCGGTCGAAGTAGCGGCGTCTAAGCCCAACGCCACCGCCAGCAACATCACCGAACAAGTGTATGGCATTGCCCGTGAATATAAGCGCGAACTGCTGTCTTACATGATTGGCAGCAACAATTGGCAACAAGTGCTGATCTTTGTCCGTACACGGCACGGTGCGGACAGGTTGGAACAGCAACTGATTGCCGACGGCATCCGCACCACTGCCTTGCACGGCGACAAGACCCAAGGCGCACGCAATAAGGCACTGGAGCAATTCAAAAATGGTAAGGTTATTGCCTTGGTGGCGACCGATGTGGCGGCGCGGGGCTTGGATATTGATGACTTGCCGCATGTGGTCAATTTCGACCTGCCGCAAGTGCCGGAAGATTATGTGCATCGTATCGGCCGTACTGGGCGTGCTGGCGCGAGCGGCACGGCCATTTCTTTGGTATGCCCCGAAGAAGCGTACCTATTGGCACAAATTGAAGCTTTGCTTAAACGGCAATTGCCAAGGGTTGCCGATACCGGTTACGAGCCGGTATCGTTAAAAGTGCTGGACGCACCCAAAAAACACGTCCCCAACAAAACGACTGGCAAGACAGATTACCGCCATAGCAAAAAACCAACCGCTAGGCCAGGGGGGACTGCCAAGCCCGGCGGCAGTGCAGGCAGGCGTAACAGTCGGGGGCGATGATTAATAGAGACAATGCATACGTCTATTTCATTATTTAGTTAAACGTCCGACTCTCCTACCGGTTGCCACCTATGATTGACTCTCGTGCCACTTCAATCATTAAAGAGCGAGCCTTTGCCTGGTTTCCCGTCGGCAAGTTGAGTTGCACAGTGTAAGCCACGCCGTTTAAATTCCATTGTATTGTTGGCGAGGAACAAGAACCGCCACATGTAGAAGCCGTGAAACGTCCCTGTATATCTTTATCTATATTAACTACATCTGGAAAAGCCGTTTGCACACCTCTTTTAGCTTTAAAAAATCCGAGAAAACATGCATTAGCGTGATCACAATCGGGATCAGATTCTAGTCTGATTGCGTATGAATCATCATTTCCCGAAGCACTGGCATACACTGGGTGTGTTCTTAACGAGGGCAGGTGTTCTGGCAGCAGGATGGGGACTTGGGTCTCTTGTTTCAATTCCGACAAGACTGATACAAAAACATCATCAAGATTGTTGTTTTGTTGGGCTGCTACAACCGTTGTGACACATAGAGATACAAACGTAAGCCCTGCAGCAAGAAGAGTTTTCGCATAGACAGGTAAATGATGCAATATTCCAGAACTGTTAATTATGGTCTTCATGTCTTGTTTCCTCTGTTTTCATGCTGAGCCAATAGCACTTTGAATTTTTGTGTATTCAGTAGCACATCACTCGAATAATCCTGCCCAGTAGTGCCCTGATCTATATCGTGTCCTTTGGAATAGTGGTAATAAGCCCACATTCCACAGTTGTAAGCTGCAATAGAAACGCGCAAGAGATCTTCACCATTTATTGGCTTTCCCTCAAAGTGGTGCTTCTTTCCTCTGAGTGATCTAACAGGGATTTTCTTACCAATAGATGATTCAATCATTTTGTACTTTGCCGCCAATACCTCTGTGCCTTTTAGAATACATTTTTTGGCGTCTTTCCACTCTCCAGCGTGTACCCATTTAGGATATGAGCGGACATCAATTTGCATTAGCCCATAGCCATGGCCATGATCTCCTGCTGCATTTAGGTATTTTGGATCAAGATGCGACTCTCGATATCCTATGCCCATTAGCAGTGCTGGCTCAAAGTGGGTTCCGTTGGCGGCGTCTTTGAAAAACTCAACCCACCCAAGTTTTTGACATCGATCAAAGGCTGCGGCAAGGAAGTCTTTTTTTTGCTTGGCAGTCTTTCTAGTCCGATTATGGATAGGGTGGGCATTCGAGGCGGACTTGCTAGGGGCGGTGTGGGTGGCTTCCGCTGAAGCCTCAGCAATAATATGCTCAATGCGAAAAGAACAAACAAATCCAGGTATTGGTGATTGATACCTTGCTAACGTCCCAAGATCAAAACCATCTAGGGTGTTGCATAAAGGCCCTGGTCTTCTGAATCCGGCCATTTCATCATCTCCGTTAGCATTAATACCAAGCTGCAACGATCATTGCCTCGGTTCATTGACAACATTGTATCGGGTGGTGGTTATTGTGTGACTGCTTCCAAAAGTGGCGATTTTCACTACATCGTACCGACACTTTTTATGAACAAATATAACTTGGAATATGCCTTTAGGATTTAGCCACTATCCATTCTTGGCATCTGTAGCTTTGTCGATAAAAATGCAATCATATCCCACCGATTTTAGTGCGATAAGCTATAAATTTGGATGTCGTTCTTCGGTCGAGAACCGATTATAGCCACCAAATAACTTATTCTCGCACTGATTTACGGTGTAGTCAACTGGAGCCAAAAGGGCAATGCGACATCTTGAGGACTGGCAAAAGAATGGCAAATAAACCGTCGACTCCCAAGGGCTGCCCCACGCGATAACCGTCACCGCCGCCGTCACCGACCGGCAGGAGGCCCTGCTTCAGCTTTTAATAACCCCATCTTCCATGTGCAACACCTTGCCGATTTTTGCCGCCAACTCATGATCGTGGGTGACCACCAAAAAACTGACATTCAGCTCTTGGTTAAGCTCCAACATCAATCCGTAAACTTGGCTGGCGGTTTTGCTGTCCAGATTGCCGGTCGGCTCATCCGCCAGCACAATACTGGGGCGGTTGATCAGCGCCCGCGCCACAGCGGCCCGCTGCCGCTCCCCGCCCGATAACTCGCCGGGCTTATGTTCAATACGATGCCCTAGCCCTACCCGTTGCAACAAGGCGGTTGCCTTAAGCCGTGCCTCGCTAACCTTAAGGCCGCCAATCAACAATGGCATGGCGACATTTTCCAATACCGTAAACTCGCCCAACAGATGATGTGACTGGTAAATAAAGCCCAATGACTGGTTGCGTAACTTGGCCAATTTGCTGCCACTGACAGTGCTTAGATTGACACCATCCAAAACCACCGTACCGCTGCTGGCTTTTTCCAGCCCGCCGAGCAAATGCAGTAAGGTGCTTTTGCCAGAACCGGATGCCCCCATAATTGCCACCCGCTCACCGGCATTGATTTGCAAATCGACACCTTTTAGCACGTCAACATTTAGCCCGCCTTGGTCGTAACGCTTGCTCAACTGCTGGCATTGTAAAATGATCCTATCACTCATAACGCAGCACCTCCGCCGGGTTGATTTTCGATGCTTGCCAAGCGGGGTATAACGTAGCTAGCAGCGACAGCCAAAAGGCCATACCGGCAATCGCATAGACATCGCCCCAAACCAGTTTGGAAGGCACTTGGTTGATGTAATAAACATCCGCCGCCATAAACTGCACATGAAACAGCTTTTCAATAGCTGGTACGATGGTTTCCACGTTTAACGCCAAAGCCACGCCGCCTGCTGTGCCCAAGGCCGTGCCAAACAACCCGATAACAGTGCCCAGCACCATAAAAATGCCCATCACCGAACCCGAAGTAAGCCCTTGCGTCTTCAAAATGGCAATATCGCCGCGCTTGTCAGTGACCACCATCACCAAGGTGGAGACAATATTAAATGCCGCCACCGCCACAATCAGCAAGAGAATGACAAACATCACCCGTTTTTCGATTTGTACGGCACGGAAGAAATTGCTGTGCGCCTGAGTCCAGTCACTGACTATATAATCTTGCAAATATTCCCCCATGCTGCGCGTGATCTGCGGCGCATTGAACAAGTCATCCAGCTTGATCCGCAAACCCGAAACGGCATTGTCCAGACGAAACAGTTTGGCGGCATCATCGATATGGATTAACGCCATATTGCGGTCATACTCGTACATGCCCACCTTAAACGTACCCACCACAGTAAAGCGGCGCAACCTAGGTACAATGCCCGCTGGCGTGGAATTGACCTGTGGGCTGATGACGGTGACTTTATCGCCAACCAACACACCCAGATAGTTCGCCAATTCCTGCCCTAGCACTATGCCGTATTCGCCCGGCAGCAGATTGGTCAGCTTGCCTTGGGTCATGTTCTGGGCCACGTCGGAAACCTTACTTTCGGTATCGGGCATAACGCCATTCAGCATAGTGCCGCTGACGCGCCGATCGGCATTGATCATCACCTGCCCGCTAATAAACGGCGCGGCACCTTCAATATGCGGATAGTCTTTGATGCGTTTGTCCAAGCTCTGCCAATCATCCAATTGCCCGTATTGACCGGTAATAGTGGCGTGGGCGGTCATGCCCAATATCCGTTCGCGCAATTCCGCTTCAAACCCGTTCATCACTGACAATACTGTGATGAGCGCTGTCACACCTAAGGCAATGCCCAAAACCGATGTTAACGTGATAAATGAAATAAATTGGGTGCGGCGTTTGGCCCGTGTATAGCGTAGGCCAATATAAAAAATAAGTGGTTTGAACATGAAATCCTAGAGGGGGTTAAAATTCAGTTTTTTTTGCATTGGGGGCAGAAGCCGTAAAGGTACAAACTATGGTCGGTCAGCTGGTAGCCCAGTTTTTCGGCAATTTCTTTTTGCCGGGCTTCAATCAGCTCATCGGTGAATTCATCCACTTTGCCACAGCTCATGCATAGGATATGATCATGATGATCACCTTTAGCCAATTCGAAAACGGAATTGCCACCTTCAAAATAATGGCGGGTCACTAAACCGGCCGCTTCAAATTGTGTCAATACACGGTATACCGTAGCCAAGCCGATTTCTTCATTCTCGCTAATCAGGATTTTATACACCTTTTCTGCGGTCAAGTGATGTTCATCAACTTGTTTTTCCAAAATCTCTAAAATCTTCATCCTTGGCAAAGTGACCTTAAGGCCCACGTTTCTTAAATCATTTGATTCCAACAGATTGTCTCCGGTTAAGCCCAGTGGTTGATAGCTGTTATCCCATTGTAGCCTTTTTGGGCATCAAGGGCATGACTTTATAGGATTATTGCCGGACATCCTGTATCATTGAAAATTTGAGTTTTCCTGAATCTAAATGAGAATATCGCTTTTGTCTTGGCTTCCGGCTTGCCAGCGTTGCTTACGCAAGCCCGCCCGCCCACTGCTGCTGTTTGCCATAATGGCGCAAACGGCTTGCTCCACCATTCTGGACCATTTGCCCGGGGTTTATAGCATCCCCATCCAACAAGGCAACATTGTTGACCAAGCCATGATCGACCAGCTGCATCCGCACATGAGCAAGCGTCAGGTGTTGTTTATCATGGGATCACCCATGCTAGAGGATTTTTTTCATAAAAACCACTGGGACTATCTCTACTACAACAAACCCAGCGGCGGTGACTTGACGCAAAAAAAGGTCTCACTGTATTTTGAAAATGATCAAGTAGTTGCCATACAAGGCGATTTTAAACCGAGCGGGGCAGCCGCAGCCAAAACCACCGAACAGATGCAAACGGTCTATCTGCCCAAACGCAAATTTGAAAAAACATTGTTGGAAAAAATCACCGGCATTTTTGACTATAGCGACGAGGAATTGGACAAAAAATCCGCAAAAGCCCGTAATGCCACTGATAACATCATCGAAACAAAAACGTCCCGATAAACCCTTATTTTTTTGCCGCCCGCCGCCTTCTGGCTTCTTTGGGATCGGCGCAAAGCGGGCGGTATATTTCCACCCTATCGCCCTGCTTCAGCACATGGCTTGCATTTAAGACCGTGGCAAAAATCCCCACTGTTAGGGCATCCCCGGCAATTTCGGGGAATCGCCCACGCAACCCAGAAGCCTCAATGGCATCGGCAATAGTCGCACCTTCCGGCATGTCCAAGGTCACCAGCATCTGTTGCGAAGGCGTAGCATAAGCCACCTCAACCACCATCAAGTTAGGCCGCTTATCATTTTGTGGCATAAATTTCTTTGGCGCGGCTGGTAAATGAGCTGACCATGGTATTGCATATCTGGTTAAACACCGCACCAAATGCCAAGCTGGCCAACTTACCGGACATTTCAAACTCCAAATCCAAGGAAATTTTGCTGGCATCTTCGCGTAACGGCATAAAACGCCACACTCCTTCCAAACTTGAAAACGGCCCATCCAGCAAGGAAACGGTAATTTTACCCCCCCAATCAATGCGGTTGCGTGTGGAAAATGCTTTCTTAAAGCCACCCTTGTTAATCACCAACTCCGCCTCAACAAAATCATCGCCACGGGTGATAATGTGGCTGTCACTGCACCACGGCAAAAATTGTGGATAAGATTCTATGTCGTTAACCAGCTCGAACATTTGCAGCGCAGAAAATTTTACTAGGGCGCTTTTCTGGACTAAAGTCATTGCTACACCACCCCAACGACAGACAAAAACACCACAAAAATAGCCGTTGGTGCAAGATAACGGATTAATAACCGCCAAGCTTGATAGTGCAGCGGCTTGGTCATTGCCAGTTCTGCCTCGCTATGCGCCTGGCTCATCATCCAACCGGCAAAAATGGCGATACAAAACCCACCAATCGGCAGCATCAGATTAGATGTCAAATAATCCAGCAAATCGTAGAAAGTTTTGCCAAACACAGTCACATCAGCCCCGATATTGAACGACAACGCCGAACCAAAGCCTAACAGCCAGGTGACCCCACCTGCCCACCAACAAGCTTTGCTACGTTCCATGCCTTTATTTTCAACCAACCAAGATACAGCCGGTTCAATCAGGGCAATCGACGAAGACAGGGCGGCAAACACCAGCATCACAAAAAACAAAATACCGAACAGCCAGCCGCCAAACATATTGCCAAAAGCAATCGGCAAGCTTTCAAAAATCAGCCCCGGGCCAGAATTGAGCGGCAAGCCATTGCTCAGCACAATCGGGAAAATGGCAATCCCTGCCAGCAATGCCACCACCGTATCAGCAACAGCAATAATGGCAATAGTTTCGGTAATGGACACCTTTTTGGGCAAATAAGCGCCGTACACCATCACCGCCCCCATGCCGATACCCAGTGAGAAAAACGCTTGGCCCAAGGCAACTAAGATAGAGTTGCCGGTCAGTTTGCTGAAATCGGGATTAAATAGAAAATGCAGGCCCTGAAAATAACTGTCGGTGGTCATAGCATAACCGACCAACAAAAACAGCAGTAAAAATAGCCCGGGTATCAAAAAATGGATGGATTTCTCAAAGCCTTGGCTAAGACCACGGGCGACGATAATCATGGTGGCGGCCATAAAAGCCGAGTGCCAGAACAGCAATTGCAGCGGGCTGGCAGTAAACGCAGTAAACAAATCTTTGGCACCCTGTGCATCCACGCCAAAAAAACTGCCATCTATGGCCTTAAGCACATAGCCACAAGCCCAACCGGCTATGACACTGTAGTATGACAAAATCAGCACACCGGCGATCATCCCCATCCAGCCCAAATACGGCCAATGTTCGTCAGCACTGGCCTCTTTGGTCAGCAAATGCATGGTATTGACCGGATTTTCACGCCCGCGCCTGCCGAACATCGTTTCTGCCATCATCACAGGAATACCGACTAACGCCACGCACAGCAAATACACAATGACAAATGCGCCACCGCCGTTTTCACCTGTGATATAGGGGAATTTCCAAATATTGCCAAGACCGACCGCCGAACCGGTGGCTGCCAGTATAAATGCGGTGCGCGACGACCATTCGCCGTGGATTGATTTTTTAGTGTCCATTATTAGGGCCTGTAATAAACTCAAAGATTGTTAAACGCCACGGCAAGCAAACGCGAGGCAGGGCTTTTCTGACTGCTTGGGTAAATATCGAGTAAAATAACAAAATTATTACATTACGTCAGTTTAAAGTTGCAAGCAGTCCAACATGGCCGAAAAAAAGAACCAAAAGCACAAAAACCAGCAGAACAGCACCATCGCCGTTAACCGGCAGGCCACCCATGAATACTTTATTGAAGAACGCTTTGAAGCGGGTCTGGTCTTGGAAGGCTGGGAGGTCAAAAGCCTGCGTGCCGGGCGACTCCAGCTTAAAGAAAGCTATGTAGTCATCAAGCGGGGCGAGGCTTGGCTGTCCGGCGCCCATATATCCGCCCTGCTGTCCGCCTCCACCCATATCAAACCGGAAGCCGTGCGTCAAAAAAAGCTGTTGCTCAACCGCCACGAACTGAACAAGCTTATCGGGGCTGTAGAACGCAAAGGCTACACCATTATGCCACTATCAATGTACTGGAAAGCGGGGCGCGCCAAATTGGAAATTGGCTTGGCCAAAGGCAAGCAATTGCACGACAAACGCGCCGCCTCCAAAGACCGTGACTGGCAGCGTGAGAAAGGCCGCATCATGAAAAAAGGCTGATCCCCCTATCAAACCACCACCCCACCAACAGGCCCACCCATGCAACTTAACGAATTTCTGGACAAAGTCAAAAATCATGAACCGGTCAGTTTTAACGAGACTATCGCCGTTATTGCCGAAAACTATCACTACACCCCCAGCACTTTTAGTAACGGACTAGGCGAACAGCAAGTGGTCAATATAGCTGGCACTAACGAAGGCTCCTGCAAAATTTTTGCCTTTGCCTTACTGCACGGCTTAACCGAACAACAAACCCTAAACCTGTTCGACGATTACTACCGGCAAGATGTGCTGAACGCCCCGGACGGCACTAGCCACGCCAACATCAGAAATTTTATGCGTTTTGGTTGGACGGGCATTCAGTTTGCAACACAGGCTTTGCAGCTTAAATAACCGCCCCATTGGCAAACCGCGCTATATTTTCCACATAAACATAACTCTCTGGACATCTTAGTTAATCTTTTTACTGATGGATAACCAATATGTGGCTGGGATAATGCGATGGAAATCATCCATAACATTAATTATCTGCATTTACCCAAGTCCCGTACACGTTGACCGGATAGGTTTAGGCGGTAAAGTGGCCTAAGCCAATTTTTCAATAATGCCGTCCAGCTCTTCCAACCCGGCATAATTGATCACCAGTTTACCGCTACCGTTGCCCTTGTGGACAATCACCACTTTTGCCCCCAATTTGGCACTTAAGGTTTGTTGCAAGCGTAGCGTATCGTTATCGGTGGTTGTGGCTGTGACGGCACTACCAGTGGTCGGGGCTTGTTGCAGGTTTTTTACCAATTGTTCAGCGGCGCGGACGGTCATGCCGGCCCTGACAATTTTTTGGGCGGCCTCCAGCTGTTGGTCGGGGTCTAGTGCCAGCAACACTTTGGCGTGGCCCAGTTCCAGTTGTTTGCCCAGCAACATTTTTTTTACGTCAGGATGCAACTCCATCAGACGCAGCAGGTTGGTGATGGTAGTGCGTGATTTGCCGACTGCTTCGGCAATTTGTTGGTGGGTCATGGCAAATTCTGCCAGCAATCGCCTAAGTGCTTCGGCTTCTTCCAACGGGTTGAGGTCTTCGCGCTGGATGTTTTCAATCAGAGCCACCGCCATAGCAGTGCGGTCATCCATTTCCTTAACGACCACAGGCACCTGTGCCAATGAGGCCAGTTGCGCGGCGCGCCAGCGCCGCTCTCCGGCAATAATTTCGTAGCGGTCTTGGCCTATTTTACGCACCACAATAGGTTGGATAATGCCTTGCGCTTTGATGGAATCCGCCAATTCCTGTAATTTTTCAGGGTCTATATCACGACGCGGCTGGTATTTGCCACGTTGCAAATATTCTATCGGCAAGCTATGAGCCAATGCTTGCTGTTTTTCATCGCGCTGGCCGACATCGCCTAAGAGCGCGTCTAAGCCGCGGCCTAAACCTCGTTTTTGTACGGACATTGGTTTTTTACTTGATTGTACAGGATTGCTGTTAATCCGCTGCCGGGCTATCGCCAGACATATCGGCGCGGATGGTCATTTCAAAGGCTTCAATTAATGCCAACAATGCTTCTGCTTCTGCCACGAGATACTGATGCTCCTGATGCAGCGCTTGCTTCAGCACTAGTGTCTGGACGCTGGCTGCTTGGTTGTTGGCCAAGTCGCTACCGCTGGCTGTTGACAACCCTAGGCTGCCGCTGTCCTCTAAGTGGGTGTGCGCCAACAACGCTTCAAGCCCCTTGCCTAATCCTCGTTTTTTTGGGTTCATGCGATGTTGCTTTCTTTTTTGATCATCTCTTCAGCAAGGCTAATGTAGGCTTGCGCACCGCGTGATGATTTGTCGTAACTTAACACCGGCAAGCCGTGGCTGGGTGCTTCTGCCAAGCGGATATTGCGCGGGATGCAAGTCATAAACACTTGCTCGCCAAAATAACGGATCAGTTGTTCCGAGACATCTTTGGTCAGGCGGTTACGGTCGTCGAATAAGGTGCGCAAAATGCCCTCAAGATGCAAATCGGGGTTGACAGTTTGCTGGATATTTTTAAGCGTGGCCATTAATGCGGAAATACCCTCCAATGCGTAATATTCGCACTGCATGGGGATTAACAGGCTGTGTGCCGCCACCATGGCATTCAAGGTGAGCATGTTTAACGATGGCGGGCAATCAATCAGAATATAGTCGTATGCCGACCGGATGCTTAACAACGCATCAGCCAAGCGTTGTTCTTTGCGCTCGCTGTGGATTAGCTCCACTTCAGCGGCAGTCAGGTCGGCATTGCCGGGGATAATGGCAAACGCAAATTCCGGCAGGTTAATGACTGCCTGGATAGCGGGCACGTTGCCCATGAGCAAGTCGTAGCTGGAATAATCGACCGCTTCTTTATCGACCCCGCAGCCCATTGCCGCATTGCCTTGCGGATCAAGGTCGATGAGCAGCACTTTGCGTTGGGCTGCCGCTAAAGAGGCCGCCAAATTGACACTGGTGGTGGTTTTGCCCACGCCACCTTTTTGGTTGGTAATGGCAATTATTTTTCCCACAACCGCTCCTCTATTGGTAATTTTATTTTGACCAAGCACCTTTGTACATCGGTGCCGGGTAGTGTGATAGGTGTAATGTCAGTTGCGATATGCCACGCCGCCAAAGCTTCAATTTCGGCATCGAGGTGCTGGCTTTTCATAGCCAATAACGCACCCTCTTCCGCCAACAAGTGTCCAGTGAGCTTAATAATGTCCGCCAAGCTGGCAAATGCGCGGGTCAGCACGGCATCGAAGCCTTGTTGCGGTCGGTACGATTCGGCGCGCTCATGGTAAACACTGGTATTGTTAAGCTTCAGTTCCAAAATGGCTTGCTGCACAAAACGGGTTTTTTTGGCATTGCTGTCCAACAACACAAATTGCCTGTCGGGCATGACAATAGCAAGCGGAATGCCGGGCAGACCCGCCCCTGTGCCAACATCGATGATACGTTTACCGTCAATAAAAGGGGCTATTGCCAAGCTGTCCAGCAAATGCAGACGCACCATTTCTTCGCGTTGTCGAATGGCGGTGAGGTTATAAGCCTTGTTCCATTTTTCTATTAAGGCAATAAAATCGGTCAATTGTTGGATTTGTTCGGGGCTTGCCGGTATGTCCAACGCAACCAAGCCAGCTTCCAGAATAGCACGGGCAGTATTCATCAGGCACTTTTCTTTTTTAAGTAAACCAAGAGCAGCGACACGGCTGCCGGTGTCATGCCCGGGATGCGCGAGGCTTGGCCTAGTGTCTCGGGGCGTTGCGCCGATAGTTTTTGGCTGACCTCATTGGACAAGCCCGGAACGCTGGCATAGTCAAACAATTCCGGCAAACGTAAATGGTCGTAGCGCAGCGCCTTGTCGATTTCACTTTGTTGCCGAACCAGATAACCGGCGTATTTGGCTTGTATCTCGACTTGTTCTGCCACTTGTGGCTGGACGGGCGTGTCTTCGGCGGATAGTGCTTCTTCTTCCTGGGTCGGCAAAAAATCCA
>CAIYOW010000050.1 GCA_903927955.1 uncultured Methylococcaceae bacterium
AACCATCTTGACTTATCCCCTATCGGCAGTGGTTTTCATGGACATAGATAAGCGCACCCGCTAAGCTGCCCGCTTGACCCGCCACGGCGCGGGTTGGCGCACCGCTTGCCAAACTGGGCTTTCAATGGTCAAAGCCAGTTGCCGAACTAATTCCAGCATACCCTGATAGCCTTCATAGCCAAATTCGCGCTCTTGGTTAATATCCAAGAAAGGGATTTTTGCTTTTAAAGCGGTGTACATATTGCGTCCTCCAGCAATCAGAATGTCGGCTTTATAATCGTGGACAACTTTCAATAAAGCCTTCGGGCTGCCATCATTAATCATCATGGTGTCTTCGCCCATCAATTCACGGATGCGGGCTTTGTCTTCTTCGGTGGATTTGTTGGTGCCCGTGGCGACCACCACCATACCTAAATCTTGCAAGGCGGAAATCACCGACCAGCTTTTCACCCCGCCGGTGAACAGCAACACGCGTTTGCCTTTTAGCCGTACTTTCCAAGGCTCCAATGCGGCGCGGATGCGGGCTTCTTCGCGGGCAACCAGAGTTTCGGTACGGGCAGTCAGATCATCGTCATTAAGTGACTTGGCAAAATCGCGCAAGGCTTGGCTAGTATCGGTGATACCGTAAAAACTGCCCTCAAACCACGGTGTCCGGTATTTTTGCTGTAATTTACGCGCAACATTCACCATCGCCTTGGAACATACCATCATATTCACTTCAGCCTTGTGCATGGTTTGCACTTCGCGGAAACGGGCATCACCGGACAAAGTACACAGCACCCGCAAGCCCAGCTCGTCCAGTAACGGCAACACATGCCAGAACTCGCCAGCAATATTGTATTCGCCGATCAGATTGACATCATGGACGGTGATGGGGCTGTTTGGCGGCAGTGGATCAGGGTCTCGCGTACCAATGACATAATTGACCATAGCATCACCAGCGATACGGTTGCCCAAGTTTTTTGTGCCATAAAATCCCGCACAATCAATGGGCACCACCGGCACGCCCCAACGCTCCTCGGCCGATTTGCAAACGGCGTTAATGTCATCACCAATCAAAGCAGGGACACAGGTGTTGTAAACAAACACGGCGGGCGGCGCATACGTGTCAACCGCTTGCTTAATGGCATGGAATAAGCGCTTTTCGGCACGCCCCATTACTATGTCCTGCTCGGTCAAATCGGTGGTCATGCCAATGCGGTACAAATCTGCACCGGACGAGCGTGTGCCCCGGTTATCCCAAGAACTGCCCGCACAAGCAATCGGCCCATGGACGATATGCGCAACATCAGCAATGGGTAGTAAAGCTATCTGTGCCCCATCAAATGCACAGCCACCCGCCGCCGAACCTGGCTTAGGCTTGGCGCATCCGGATTTTTCCTTTTTGTTATGCTCGCAAGCGGGTTCGTCGAGCAGGGCGGCAATATCTTTAGTAGTTTTCATGGCAGTAACCTATAGACTATTTTGATATAGCCAAAGCAAATAACGCGCCACACAATATGCCATTGAATATTATGTCATTTAATCCTTTTTATTTGTAGCATAGCTTACAATTGGCATGTCCCTGCTAACGCGCCCCATTGTTAACCCACGTGTTCCGCCACTTCCAAATCAAACCCGGACAGGGCAACATATTTTTTCTGTGTACCCAACACTTTTAGTTTACGCACCCCCAAATCCGCCAGAATCCGTGCGCCGGTGCCAGTGGTGCGCCAATCGGGATCATTAGTCTGGACAATATTGGCGATGCCGTGGTCTTGCAGCTGGTAATTGTGGATAAGCTCAGCCAAGGCTTTGTTGTTTTCGCTTTGGCGAATCACCACCAAAACCCCTTTGCCTGCTTCGGCAATTTTTTGCATTGCCAGCCGCACCGGCATATTACAATCACTGCGTGTTGAGAAAAACACATCGTCCAACATATTGCGGGCATGAACCCGTGCCAGTATCGGTTCGTCACCTGACACCTGCCCCATCACCAGCGCCAGATGCACGTTATCATCATTGCAGTCTTGGTAAGCATACAGACGGAACTCGCCAAACTCAGTGGGGTAGGCACATTCGCCGATACGTTCTAAGGTGTTCTCGTGGCGGATACGGTACTGTATCAAATCGGCGATGGTGCCGATTTTCAGGTTATGCTGTTGGGCGAATATTTCCAAATCAGGACGGCGCGCCATCGAACCGTCTTCATTGAGGATTTCTACAATCACTGCCGCCGGCTCCACTCCCGCCAGACGCGCCAAATCACAACCGGCTTCGGTATGTCCGGCGCGGTTCAACACGCCACCGGATTTTGCCATCAACGGAAAAATATGCCCCGGTTGCACCAAATCATCCGGCTTGGCAACCGCCGCCACGGCACATTGGATGGTGCGGGCCCGGTCAGCTGCAGAAATGCCGGTGGTTACCCCAGCCGCCGCCTCAATGGAAACGGTAAAATTGGTGGAATGCGGCGTTTTGTTTTCATTGACCATTAAGGGCAAGCGCAATTGCTGGCAACGCTCTGGAGTCAACGTCAGGCAAATCAATCCACGACCATAGCGCGCCATAAAATTGACATCTTCAGCACGGGCAAAAGTGGCGGCCATCACCAAATCCCCCTCGTTTTCACGGTCTTCATCATCCATGATGATAACCATTTTACCGTGTCGTAAATCTTCTATAATTTCTTCTATTGTATTCATAATGTTCCAAAAATCCATGGATGCCGCCAATTTTTCAGCGGTAAAATTCGCTCAGCGCCAAAATCCGCTGTTTTTCAATAACGCTTCGGTCACTCCCGTATATGGCTGCGCGGCCGCTTCACCACGCATGAGGCGTTCCATATAACGGGCTAAAATATCCACTTCCAGATTAAGCAAACTGCCTGCCACGGCATCGTTAAGGGTCGTTTCCTGCAGGGTATGAGGTACGATATTGACCCCAAAGCACGCACCATTGACTTCATTGACTGTCAAACTGATGCCGTTTATGCAAATGGAGCCTTTTTCGGCAATATATTTCGCCAAATGGTCAGGGGCTTGTACAGTAAAGCGCACGGATCGAGCGTCGGGCTTTCTGGCAACCACTTTACCGATACCATCAACATGACCGCTGACAATATGCCCGCCCATACGGGTGGACGGGGTCAGCGCCAATTCCAGATTGACCGGCGTGCCCGCGCCCGCTTGGCTTAGCGTGGTGCGCTCCCAAGTCTCGTTGGATACGTCGGCACAAAAATGTTGCGCGCCCAGCTCAACTGCCGTCAAACACACACCATTAACGGCAATGCTGTCGCCCAACTGCACCCCGTTTAACGGCAATTTACCGGTGGCAACGGTCAGTCGGAAATCACCGGACTTGCGGGCAATGGCTGATATGTTGCCTATTGCTTGGATAATGCCTGTAAACATAGCGGCCTCTAATAAATGTAATTTTTCTTAAGCAAGCCGATTATTTCAACCAATCGATTTTCTTTGGATACTTGACAACAACACCTAGGACAGTTTTAAAAAGCTAATGAGCTATATCCTAGTGGGACTTGACACCTACAGGCTAATAAAATCCCAATAAATCATCCATTTCGTCAAAGATATCATGTTTGGGGATTTTATAGTCTTTCAACCATGCCTTTACGTTTTTGGGTTCTTGAAAATTTTGCAGATCATAATCAATAGACGCAATATCAGCCTGCATCTCTCTGATTGAATTGGCCAAGTCCAGCATCAGGCCTTTAGGGGACAAGGACTGGTAATAAGGCATGTTAATTTGCATCTTAAACATATCTTCTATTTGCCCAATATTGTCCGCTAACTCCAATGACTGCTCATTAAGGATTTTATTGAAGTGTTTCAGTCGGCTATCCGCTATCCCGTTTAAATGAAGCGGGTCAATTTGCTCAATTTCAAGCTGCAATTCCAGTAGTTTTAACAGGTCTTTTTTATCGTAGGCAATATTGACGCGCTGCATCAAGACTGTTTTACGCTCCCGTTCCTGTAAGTCGGGTTCTCGGTCAGGGTGCAAGGTGGCCACCAGTTTGCGGTAAATGTCTTGCACCGATTTGCTCGCTAATGCCTCTTCTTCTTGCAGACGCGCCTCTTTCTCCAGTTCCTTTTTGGTTTTTTTGCGTTCCTTGACGGGTTCGGCGGCTAGCCGTTCGGCTTGCTCGCGCATTTTTTCTTCCAAATGGGCATGAAACTGTTCCGGTGAGCTAATGTTCAAGTCGTCACCCAAATCAATATCAAACATTTTTTTGGCCATTTCTTTCATCAGTTGCCCGGCCACTTCTTGGGCTTCTTCGTTCAGGCTGTCGTAATCATCATCGCTGTAACGGTTGAACAGGGGCTTTAGGGCTTCATCCGAGTAGCCATCATTGATAAGTCTTCCTGCAACGATGCAAATGAGATGCTTAAGTTTGGCCTTATCGTTCTTTTTAAAGAGTTTGTTGTCGTAATAACTATCCAGCAACACTACCCATGCCATTTGCCGCTCTTGCAGCCGTTTTTCTAGCGGCAAACATTCTTGGCTTACTTTTTCACGATACAGCGGTATGGTCTCTTCCCAATCGATGAGCTGCTTTTTAAGGCGGTCAATTTTTTTGGTCAGGCTATTAAATTTTTTTTGTGCCGCCGTCAAGGTGCTTTTCTGTATTTTGCTATCAATTTGGACAATTTTACGGGTGGTCATGGCGGTTGGTGTATAGGTTAGTAGACGATGAATCAGGGAAAAATCAATGTCAACAATACAGATGTTGCATGAAGCTGACCTATAAAATCCAGAGGCAACAGGACATTGTTTCGGCATTATGCCAAACCTATTTTAAGCGAAATCGCCCTACTTCGGTGATTTTTTAGATAATGACACCGTAGTTTTATACGGTCAAACGGGGGTTATGGTTTAGGAATTCTTGCCTGTAACAATCGGCGGGGGGCGGCGGCGGGGGGTTATGAAAGCAGATGGGCGCTGATGATGCCAATTATATTTTCTAACGGCAGGTTTTCGTGTTCGCCGATGATGTTGTGTTGTGCAATCGGGTATTTAAGGTCGATGCCATAACGGTCAGGAATCTGTGCGAAGGTATAGACATAGGCGGCAAGATGCGGGTCGCTGAGCGAAGACAATTCAACCGCTTGGCTATGGGTCTCTTGGGTGTTCAGCGCCAAGCTATGTTCACCGAAACGATGCACCAGTTCCAGCAACAAAACCTTAAGCGGCATGTCTTTGTCAATCGCCCAAACATTCATAAGCAGCGGTGATTTTTTTGCTGATTTTTTTACTTATCCAAGGACGCGGCAAGCCATTGGTTTGGGTCTGTTTGACGACCAGCAAAGCCAACATTAAGCTGGCAAAAGCACTGATGGCAAGCCAAATATCGGTGTATGGCGTGGCTGGCAGCCAGCTTTCTGCTAGCCCGACCCCCGCAAACACAGCCACCAGTGGCAGTAAATACAGGGTCAGGGCGGCACGGACCAGGTGTTTTTCATCAATGCAGACCAGCACATGATCACCGATGTCCAACGGCATAAGCGCATCAACCCGCACCGGTTTGCGTTTCAGCACACTGCCTAAGGCATGGCTGCTGCAAGCGGCTTTTTGCAGACAGCCAGCGCAGGCCGATTGTTGGGCGCTAGTCACCCAAATAGATTGGGCATTATTTTTTACAATTTTTTTTACCACAATGGCGGATTCTTCTAGCATGGTGGTATCTCCAATGCATTACGCGCAATCCGGCAATTGCACATGTTTTTCGGAAAAATAAACGATGCCGTCGATCACTTGCAAGCGCAGGGCTTGTAAGCGTTGCCCCAAACAGACCGGGCTTTGGCATTCGCCAGTGGTTGGCTCGAATACGAAACCGTGCATGGAACAACGCAAATAACGTCCGGTTTCATCAAAAATGGCATCTAGTTCGCCATTAAGCGGGCGGTGCATGTGCATACAGTGATTGATGTAGCTGTATACTTGCCCGTCGAAACAAAACACCAAGGCTGAACAGGGTTGTTTTTTAAAAACAATGGGTCGGCTCAAATAACTGACTTTGTGCAAATCTTCCAGCGGGCAAATGGCAATAAGCTTGTTGGCTTGCATCGGCACTACGCCCAAGCCGCTTGCAAATTTTCCAGCCAAGCAGACAACCGGTCAGCGGTCAGCTCTTTTTGGTTGTCCTGATCCAGTGCCAAACCAACAAATTGTGCATCCACCACGGCTTTGGACTGCTTGAATTGGTAGCCATCGGTGCTGGACGCACCGATTAGGGTCGCCCCGCATTGTTTAAAGCCATCGTACAGATAAATCATGGCACTGACAAAGTCTTTGCCATAGCCTTTTTGATTGCCCAAGCCATAAATGGCCACGGTTTTGCCGGTCAGGTCATTACCTGCCAATTTGGGTAAGAATTCTGCCCAGCTTTCGGTGGCATTGCCGGTGTTGAGGCCGGGCAATTCGCCTTCGCCATAGGTTGGCGTGCCTAAAATCAGCACGTCATATTGCAGCAAATCCTGTACGCTGGCAGTGCGTATGTTGACCGGTTTGGCGGCCAAGCCTGAACCCAGTAAGGTCTGGATGTCCTTGGCGATACGCCGGGTGTTACCGGTGTCTGTGCCAAAAAAAATGCCTATTTTGGTCATGATCTTCCCCTTTATTTGCGGTTGCGGCAAGTGGTTGCCTGCCGGGTCCATTATATTTGGATCTGCAACAAACCACCGGAGGCGGCGGCTTGTTTGGCTTGCCATTCATCCGGCGTATAGGCCAGCACACTTACGGCATGGAGTTTGCCGGAAGCCAACGGGGCCGCCAGTGTCGCCAACACGGCTTGCTGTTTTTTCACTAATGGCAACCCGACAAAATCGGCACTGATGACGGTTAGGGTCAAATCGCAACCGACCCCATCCACCAGCACTTCCGCATCGGCAAGGGCTTGTTTGACATATTGGGACACTTCGGCGGCACTCAAATGCTCCGCACTTGCCGTTTCGTCTTTGCTTTCGGCAGATTGCAGCAAGGGCAACAAGCTGCCATCATTGAACATGGCCTCAACTATATCGCAACCGCCGACCAACTCGCCGTTGACAAATAATTGCGGGTAAGTAGGCCAACGCGAAATGCTAGGCAGTTTTTCGCGGATGAACGGTGCTGCCAATACATTGACATAGGTGTATGGGATAAGGGTTTGTTTAAGAATGCCAACCGTTTTGGCAGAAAAACCGCATTCCGGTTTTTCCGGCACGCCTTTCATATACAAAATAATCGGGTTGCCCGCCAATTGTTCGCGGATTTTTTCTTCAGTGGTTTTCATGGTGATCCTGTTGTTGCTATGGGTAAAAACAAAAATGGCGGCAAAGCGATTATTTTTTAAATATGACAGCCGTCCATCATCCTGCTTGCTCGCGGCGCGGTTCGTCTGTCTTTTGCTCCACCCTGACCTCGCCAAAGCCATTGACCACGTCGGCATCGACAACACAACGCTCTACATCATTGCGTGATGGGATATCAAACATGGATTTCCGCAAAATCTGTTCCATGATGCTACGCAAGCCACGGGCGCCGGTATCGCGTTCAATGGCTTTTTCGGCAATCGCCACCAGTGCGTCATGGGCAAATACCAGCTCCACCCCTTCAAAAGCGAATAATTGCTGGTATTGCTTGACCAGCGCGTTTTTCGGTTCGGTCAGCACGCGGATTAATGCATCGACATCCAATGGCTCCAGCGGTGCCAGCACGGGGAAGCGTCCGATAAATTCAGGGATTAGCCCAAATTTGCGTAAATCACTCGGTTGGGTGGCATTAAGCATGGCTTCCAAATTAGGTTTTTCAACGGTTTGGTTGACCGCTGCATGGAAACCAATCGCCGAATTAGTTGGCACCAGACGTTTTTCCACATGCTTTTCCAAGCCCGGGAAAGAGCCGCCGGCAATGAACAATATATTGCGGGTGTCCATAATCACATCCACACCGTCTTTGCTATGGCGGCCTTTATTGGGCAGCTTGACCTGTGAGCCTTCCACCAGACGCAACAAAGCTTGTTGCACCCCTTCGCCGGATACATCACGGGTGCCGGTGGGTTGTTCGGGGCTGCGGGCCAGTTTGTCTATTTCATCCAGATAGACAATACCCCATTCGGCATTGGCCATATTGCCATCGGCAACATCCAATAACCTGACCAAAATATTTTCGACATCATCCCCCACATAACCGGCTTGTGTCAGCGTGGTGGCATCCGCCACCACAAACGGCACACCCACGATTTTGGCCAGCGTGCTGGCCAGCAAGGTTTTGCCGGTGCCTGATGGGCCGATCAGCAGAAGATTGGATTTGCCGATTTCGACATCTTTGTCAAATTGCCCTAGCCCCGCATCGCCGCTTTCATGTTTCAGCCGCTTGTAATGGTTGTATACCGCCACTGCCAATATTTCTTTGGCGAGTTGCTGGCCAATGACATATTGGTCCAAATGATCCTTTATTTTTGCGGGGATGGGCAGTGTATCCTGCATTTTGGACAGTGCTTTTTTACGGCTCCAATTACTGACCACCTGATGTGCCAAGGCCACGCAAGCCCCGCAAATATAGCCTTCAGCACCGGCAATCAGTGGTATGGAAGCCGATTGTTCAATGCCGCAGAATGAGCAATGTTTGATTTCTTTGATGGTCATGATGGCTGTCCTCAGGGTGGGTGGTTACGCCTTGCGTACCGTGATAATTAGGTTTCTAGCGATTAATGCCGTTCATCCGCCCCTTTGCCCAAACGCGCCAACCAAGCCCGCTGGCAGGTGCGTTTGGCGCGGTCTGCCATGAGTTGGCGAATTTTTGGCGTGGCTTTGGCAAGCGACAAGGTCTCCGGTTTGAAAATCCGCTTGCACAAGACCAAATGAAAGCCAATTTCCGACTCCACCACGTCACTGATTCCACCTTCTTTCAGTGCAAACAGGGCCGCATCAATTTCAGGGTACAACTTGCCGCGTGGCACTTTACCCAATAGCCCACCTTGCAAGGACGTGGGACACTCTGAGTGCTGCATGGCAAAGTCATTAAATTTATAGGGTTTTTTTTGCAGTTTCAGGCCCAGTTGTTGAATGCGCCCGTAGGCATTGTCGCGGGTGTTTTCGGGATAATCCGGGTTGATGCTGATAAAAATATGCCAAGCTTCACGCATTTCGGGCTTTTTGAATTGCTCGTTATGGATGTGATAATAAATGCCAATTTCCACTTCACTAATGGTGGGCGAGCGGCTGCCGACCAGTTCCAACACGGTATTAACTTTACATTGGCGGTGCAAAGCGGCGCACAAACGGGTTTCATCCAACTGGTTTTGTGCCAAGTCGGCAAGAAAGTCGTCTTCGCTTGGGTAGCGCTGGCGGATTTCCAACAAGGCCGCTTGCACCTCTTGTTCTGTGATAACGACTGTGGCAGCTTCCGGCGAACTCAGCACAAGGTTTTCCAATTTCAGTTCATTGCTGGCTTGTACAACGACTTGCTGATATTCGTCCTTCGCCAACTGCGCGGGCGATTTTTTAAACAGCGCTAAGGCTGCGCGCAATAAATTGTAGGGTTCGGTGTGTGGCGGACTCATCTCACAACTCCGGTTCATTAAAAGTCTCTGGATGTGCAGGGCTTAACACGGTTTCCGGCACCAGTAACGTGCGGTCAAAAAAAACGATGTGGTATTTGATGTTTTCATCATCACGGATAACTTTGTACACCTCACCTTCCGTGCCTTTGCTGACCAGCACTTTGCCTTGCGTAGCCAAATCCAAGTTACAGATCACTTTGTCGCGGAATTCAAAGCGGCTGGGATTCCACGGGTCATCGGCACTGATCAATTCTTCCAAACGGCAACCGACCATGATGTCTTGGCTAAGGAAATGCACGGTAAAAATCACTTGGTCTTGCAAAAAAGTGCCGACATTGATGACATGCCCGACACTGCCGCGCCGCACCAACAACACACCCACATCCAAGCCCGGATAAGTGCCGTCGTTGCGTACGTTACGGGTCACACGCACCGCTTCGCCATAGTCAAAGCGGCCTTCATCAAAGCGTTCCGGTTTCATGTTTTTATGTCAGTCAGGGCAACGAATGAGTTTTGCTCACCCATGTGGAAAACTTTAAAGACTTTTTCGGTTTGCGCATCGGATTTGACAAAATCCAGATACGCTTGCAACAACAAACGCTTGTACACAGCCCGTTGGGCGACCTCGTCAGCGGGCATACTGTCGGCCCCTTGTTGCAGGTAATCATGGAAGCGTTGCAAGATGTGCAGACGGTTGACATGCACGACGGTTTGGTCGTAATCCAATTGGAAATACTGCAAAAAATCTTCTGCGGATTCCAACTCTTCTATTTCTTCTGCAAAACTCATGGTGGTGCTCCGCTGGTTTTTTAACAAAGTGGCAGGCGCATTTATAATGGCCCAACTAAAGAGGTGTCTTGCGTGAACAGGTAAATTGCCAAAATGATGAACAGCGCGCCGCTGATAATAACTAAGGCGTTGGGTTTGGTTTTTAACATGGGTAAACTCCCGTTGGGTTGATATGCGGGTAGGGTTGGCAAATAAATGGCGGGTTAAGCCGCTTCCATTCGGCATTGCATGAGCAAATCCAACAAAGCCTTGGCACCTATCCTGTCTTTACTGTCTAGCTCCACCAATTTCTCAAATATTGCCTGGCTTTCGTCCAAGCGCTCCAAGCGCATCAGCAAAAAGCCAATGGCTTTTAAGGTGAACAAATATAAACGCACTTGGGTCAATAACTCAGTAGGAACAGCCTGTAAATGGCTTAGCTGCAATTGCCGCCAATCGTCAGGAAAATCCACTAGCGGCCTAATCACCGCCAATGCCTTTTGCGTTGCTGACAGGGCATCTTCCAAACGATGCTGGTAGTAATAAAAACGGTTTAACGCCACCAGCACGTTCAAGGAATCAGGGGCTTTAAAATAGGCCTGCAACAAAGGCAGTTCCGCCTCGCCACCGGCGTACATTTCCGCCGCTTCGGCAAGCAACTCTTTTACTCCGACAAGATCAGCTTGTTCAAAATACAAACCTTGCGCTTCAAAATCCAACAAATCCATCAATGCACCTATCTATGCTTATTGAACGAGGGTCAGCATGACCGGTTCTTGGTGCGTGGCGCAAATGCTTTCTGCCTCGCAACTGCCGCAAGCTTCGTGGCTATTGGTTTTTTTCCATTCGGCTTGCTGGGCTTCCAATTCGTCAATGCGCTCCATCAAACAGGCGATGGCTTTACCGACGGGGTCGGGAACAAGATGATGGTCCAAATCTATGCCGTGCTTGTTCTGTATTTGGGTGCCTTTGCTTTGGATAACCCGCCCGGGAATACCGACCACGGTGCAGCAATGTGGCACATCTTTGACAACGACGGAGTTGGCACCGACGCGGACATTGTTGCCCAAGGTGATCGCCCCCAGAATTTTTGCCCCCGAACCGACCAGTACGTTATTGCCCAAGGTCGGGTGACGTTTTTCTTTATTCCAAGTTGTGCCGCCCAAGGTCACGCCGTGATATAAGGTGACATCATCACCAATAACGGATGTTTCGCCGATAACCACCCCTAGCGCGTGATCGATGAACAATCGCCGCCCAATCACCGCGCCCGGGTGAATTTCCACACTGGTCATCCATTTCGAGAACGCTGCCAGAATGCGCGCCGCCAAGCGCCATTCCGCCAGCCATAAGCGGTGGCTAATGCGATGGAACAACACGGCATGTACGCCCGAATAAGTCAGTAGAATCTCCAGCACACTACGCGCCGCCGGGTCGCGGGCAAACACACAACTGACATCTTCCGTCCATTGTCCGAAGAAACTTAGGGGCTTATCCGCGTTGGCAGAGGGCATCACTTTGGCCACTAGCGCAAACTCCAACCCGTTTGCCCTGCAATGGGCGGGCGCGGAATACGGAAAAACGACCCGGGATAACGGTCATCATCTAAGGGTTGCCTATCGCTATCGTTGCATTCGGTTTCGCTAACGTAACATTCCAGCACGGCTTCAAATTCTTCATTCATGGCAATCACCTGTTATGTTTGATGAAAAGATACTGCAACGGGTAAAGCTAATGGCTTGCTGGCCTGCCTTACCCAACCGACAAAAAACTTTTAAGGCTAATAGCATCAGGCGCGTGCTTATGTTCACAAACAAAGCGCCGCACTTTTGCTAACAGGCTCTGGGCCTGTTGGCGACTAACATTAATACCCAGTTGCTGGTAGGCATGAATAACCCCTTGCGTACCCGAATGCTTGCCCAACACCAACTGGTGGCGACGCCCTACAATAGCCGGGTCAACGCCTTGGTAGTTGTTGGGGTCTTTTAACAAGCCATCGACATGGATGCCCGCTTCGTGGCTAAACACATTGGCCCCCACCAAGCTTTTGCGCGAGCCTATGGCATCACCGGAAGCATTGGCCACCAAAGCTGACAGCGCCGGAAATTCCGCCAGCACTATGCCGGTTGTACATCCATAGAGTTGCTGCAAACCCACCACCACTTCTTCCAAAGCGGCATTACCGGCGCGTTCGCCCAAGCCGTTGACAGTGGTATTGACATGAGTGGCACCTGCCAACGCCGCCGCCAAGGTGTTGGCGGTTGCCAAGCCCAAATCATCATGGGCATGCATTTCAATCGCCAAATCGGTCGCCGCCCGTAATTGTTTGATAATTGAGAACACGCCGAACGGCTCCATAATGCCAACGGTGTCGGCAAAGCGTATCCGCGTCGCACCGGCTAGTTGTGCGGCTTCCGCCATTTGCACCAGAAAATCAGCATCGGCACGGGAGGCATCTTCCATACCTACACAGACTTCAAAGCCCAAATCAGTGGCCTGATTGACCAGTGTGCTGATAGTTTGCAACACCCAAGCGCGGCTTTGTTTCAGTTTATGTTGGATGTGCTGGTCAGACGCAGAAATTGACAAGTCGATGCTAGGGACATTCAGACCAACGCAGCTGAGCAAATCATCTTGGCGCATCCGCGACCACACCAGCAGTTTGCTCGGCAAGTGCAAACCAGCAATGGCCTGAATCTCATCCCGCTCCACTGGCCCCATCGCCGGAATGCCGATTTCCAGCTCCGGCACACCTAAGGCGGAAAGCTGTGTGGCTATCGCCAGTTTTTCAGCCAGCGAAAAGGCCACGCCAGCCGATTGCTCGCCGTCGCGTAACGTGGTGTCGTCGATAATGATGTGGCGGTTGGCGGTTTTCATGGGCATGAAAAAAATAAATCAGCATTTGCCTGTAATAAAGCAAAACGCTTGCCAACTTGGTTAGACTTAATAAATCAATGGGTTTGACAAATCTCTAATAAACCGGATAAAACAATTTACTGAGAAAGGGGGGATTTTGTCGGAAACCCGACAAAATTAAAAAGGACAAGGGGGTGGGATTTGTTCAGTGGTAAGCGGTCAGGTAGCTGACCGCAACTTTACTTGATAGTATGATTGCAAGCTAATGCGGCGCACGCCCTATTTCTTCATGAAACCAATGGGCTTGGCGGATAGTCAGGTCAACTTTGTCGCCAATAGCCAGTGCCAATTGTTTAAAGCGGTCATTCGGCATTTCTGCATAGACAATCTCTTCTGCACCGTCGGGTAGCGGTTTTGCCAGCTCTACCCGTATCAATGCCCCTAAATGCTGCCAGTCCTTTAATATGGCGGTTGCCGCGCCATCGCTGGTGGCTTTGCTAAGGTCAATATCATGTGGGCGGACGTGCAGGCAATCGGGTTGCGGCGGTATGTCCAGCCCCGAGGAGCGTAGCCAATCGGTATGGTGCGATTCTAAGGCGATAATATTGGTGTCGCCAATAAACCGCGACACAAAGGCATTGGCGGGATGGTCGTAGATGTCGCTAGGTGTGCCTTGTTGCTCCAAATGGCCATGATTGAAGACCACCACTTGGCTGGCGACTTCCATCGCTTCTTCTTGGTCGTGGGTGACAAAAATACTGGTGACATTCAAATTATGATGCAAATGCCGCAGCCATTGCCGCAAATCCTTGCGCACACTGGCATCCAATGCGCCAAACGGTTCGTCCAGCAACAGCACCGAGGGTTCTACTGCCAAGGCCCGTGCCAAGGCAATGCGCTGGCGCTGACCGCCCGATAATTGATCGGGATAACGGTCGTATAGCCAGTCCAATTGCACCAATGCCAGCAAAGCATGGACTTTATCACGGATTTGCGTTTCGGTCGGGCGCAGTTTGCGCGGTTTGACCCGCATCCCAAAAGCAATGTTTTCAAACACTGTCATGTGCCGGAACAATGCGTAATGCTGGAACACAAAGCCAATGCCACGGTCACGGATGTCGTGGTAGGTTTTGTCTTCGCCCTTTAGTAGCACATGCCCGCTATCGGGACGCTCCAAGCCGGCAATAATGCGTAATAAGGTGGTTTTGCCACAACCCGACGGCCCAAGCAGGGCGACCAGTTCGCCTTCTGGGATTTCTAGGTTGATGTTGTCCAGCGCGGAAAAATTGCCGAAACGCTTGGAAATGTTTTTAAGGATAATGCTCATAAAAGACTCCTGATTAATTGTGCGGCCGGTTAAGCTGCTGCTGCCATTCCAAATAGGATTTGACCACTAAAGTCACCACAGCCAGCACAGTCAATAGTGACGCGGCGGCAAACGCGCCCACGGCATTGTATTCGTTATAAGTGGCTTCCACATGCAGCGGCAAGGTGTTAGTTAATCCGGCAATGTGGCCTGACACCACCGACACCGCGCCAAATTCGCCCATAGCACGGGCGTTGCACAGCACCACACCGTACAACAAGCCCCATTTGATGTTGGGCAAAGTCACCCGCCAGAACATCGTCCAAGGGCCTGCCCCCATGGATAACGCAGCCTCTTCTTCTTCGCTGCCCATTTCCTGCATCAGCGGAATCAGTTCGCGCGCCACAAACGGACAGGTGATGAATAAAGTGGCAAAGACAATCCCCGGCACGGCAAAAATGATTTTTATATCGTGTGCTTGTAGCCATTCGCCAAACCAACCGTGGGCGCCAAACAATAACACGAACAGTAAACCGGCGGTCACTGGCGACACTGAAAACGGCAGGTCAATTAGGGTGGTCAATAAGCCCTTGCCCGGAAAATCAAAACGGGCAATAGCCCAAGCGGCGGATACACCAAACACCACGCTGAGCGGCAAAGAAATGGCCGACACCAGCAAGGTCAGGCAAATCGCTGATACGGCATCAGGCGTGCTGATTTGTTCAGCGTAAGCCTGCCAGCCTTTGGCAAAGGCCTGAAAAAAAATGCTGGCCAGCGGCAAGCATAAAAATAAACCTATCACCAATAAGGCTAAGGTCATCAGACCATAACGAACCCATGTGGGATCCTGCAGGGCTGCTTTCGAACTATTATGCATGACATCTATCCTTAGGGTTTGGCCTTTGCGGCAGTAGGTGTTTGTGGCCTTTTGAGCAACATCAGCTGCACTAAATTAATCGCCAGCAACAATACAAACGAGACCACCAGCATGGTCAAAGCCAACGCCGTGGCGCCCGAATAATCGTATTGTTCAAGCTTGGTGATGATCAGCAGCGGTACAATTTCTGATACATAAGGCAAATTACCGGCAATAAAAATCACCGAGCCGTATTCGCCCACGCCACGCGCAAAGGCCATGCCAAAACCGGTGATGGCGGCTGGTAGTACGTTAGGGAAAATAATGTAGCGGAAAATTTGCCAACGGGAAGCCCCCATCGACGATGCCGCTTCTTCCATACTCGGGTCAATTTCTTGCAGCACCGGCTCAATAGTGCGGACAATAAACGGCAAGCCAATAAATATCAGCGCGACCACAATACCAGCAGGCTTAAAAGCGATTTTAACACCTAATAATTGGTTGAGTGGCTCACCCAGCAAGCCGTTGGGCGCATATAACGAAGCCAATACAATACCGGCAACTGCGGTGGGCAGGGCAAAAGGTAGGTCTATCAGCGCATCAAAAATACGTTTGGCTGGCAAACGGTAGCGCACCAAAACCCACGCCAACACAAAGCCCAGCACCAAAGCAATAAATGCGGCAATAAGCGCGGCAACAAAACTGACCCGAAACGAGGCTTGTACCCGTTCGTTACCGATGATGTCCAGATAACCCGCCCAGCTTAGGTGGGCATCGGGTTGCAAAATTTTAAACACCAAGGTGCTTAGCGGTATCAGCACCACCAAGCTTAGATACAGCAAAGAAAAACCTAAAGCAGGCCGAAACCCAGGCAAGATATTGGTTTTACTCATGATAAACGTGTCCTATTAACGAATGGAGGGGTATGGGAGGGCTTGGCAGCGTTGCACGGCACAAGGGGCGAGCCTTTGGTAAGGCACGCCCCTTGCTTGGCCCAGCCTATTATCAGTTATCGCCCATAGATTTGATCGAAAACCCCATCATCGGCAAAATGGGTTTCTTGTGCCTTATCCCAACCACCAAATTGGTCGATTTTAACCAACTCTAATTTAGGGAATTGCGAGGCATATTTAGCGGCAATTTCCGTATCGGCAGGGCGATAGAAGTTTTTCGCCACCAACTCCTGACCTTCTTTGCTATACAGGTAGTTAAGATATTCAGTTGCCGCTTCGGTGGTGCCGTGTTTGCGGGCAATATCTTCCACTACCGCCACCGGTGGTTCTGCCAGAATGCTCAGCGACGGTACGATAATTTGGTAATTGCTGTCGGCAAATTGCTGCTTAACCAAAAATGCTTCGTTTTCCCAAGTGATCAGCACATCGCCAATTTCACGTTCAGCAAAGCTGGTGGTTGATCCCCGCGCGCCGGTATCCAATACTGCGGTGTTTTTGTATAATTTGCCTACAAATTCCTTAGCGGCTTCTTCACTGCCGCCGTTGGCTTTCAGCCCGTAAGCCCAAGCTGCCAGATAGTTCCAACGTGCGCCGCCCGATGTTTTGGGGTTGGGGGTCACTACGCTGACACCAGATTTAACCAGGTCGTTCCAATCCTTAATACCCAACGGGTTGCCTTTGCGCACCACAAAAACGATGGTCGAGGTATAGGGTGAGCTGTTATTGGGCAGCAGCGATTGCCAATTTTCGGGGATCAGCTTACGTTTTGCATACAACTGGTTTACGTCATAGGCCAAGGCCAGCGTCACCACATCGGCTTCCAAGCCATCCAGCACGGCTCGCGCCTGTTTGCCGCTGCCGCCGTGCGATTGCCGTATGGCAACTTTTTCGCCGTTATGGGTGGCTTGCCAATGTTTGGCAAACGCTTCGTTGTAGGCTTTGTACAGTTCGCGGGTGGGGTCGTAGGAGACATTAAGCAGTTCAATATCTGCTTGTGCCGAACTCGCGCCGCCAATAGCCAGCGCCGCCGCCAAGATAAGTTTGTAAACGTGTTTGTTCATAAGGCAAATTCCTTGTCTATTGGATTAAAACGATATTTGGAAACGGGTTGCAAACACCCGTTCAGTTGGGCGATTGCCGCCATGAACACCATTGAAGCCCGCAAAAGCGACTTCCTCATAATCAGTCCGTACCAACGCATAATTATTAAGATACCAGTTAGCGCCTAATGTCCAGGCGGTTGCCTGTCTGGCGGATTTAGTGGGGTCTGCTATTACCGAATGCGTGCCATTATCTACGGTCAACTGTGTCCAACGGGCGGCGAATTGTAACGCACCCCAATGTCCGTCTAAAGGGCTAAAAGCTTGGATGGGTTTAATGGCGCCGAAACTATTGTCTTCGCCGGTCACCACATAAGAAACGGTCACTTCTGAAGCGGTATTATCTTGCCTGACTAGTTTGCCGGCACCTTTGACCGTTTGTGAAGACATGGCATATTCAGCCATCAACCCAAAAGACCCCGTATACCAATACGCTTGTGGATAAAGTCGGTAACTGTTGCCTTCAGACGTTACTCCGGTATAGTCCAAGTAGGTGTTTCTGCCAATAGGTGTTTGTAGATTCTTCATACCTAGCTTAGACGGCTTTGCCGCCGAACCAGCAATACCAAAACCAAAGCCGTCCAGCCACGACACACTGGCATGTTGGAACGGATGGGCAAACAAACGCCCGACCAGCTCCTTATTGTCATTGGTGTCGCCACCATTAAAATTCAGGTTACAGTCATCACCGCAACCATTAAATAAGCCGAGTTGATAAGTAAGGGCATTTTTGGCATCAATCGGTCCGGGTGTTTTTTCTGCGCCATAGCCGCGTACGCCAAAACTACCATGCACTTGGATACCCACATCACGGTTGCTGGCCAAATAAGTTGGGAAGGCCCGTTCCAAGAAAACGCCATCGGAGTCGCCTTGCAAGCGTTCAAGGCTGAGAGCGGGTTTAAATTTCCCCACCAATAGGCTGGCGGCAGAATGGTAGGCGTAATCAATATAGGCATCGGGCAAAATATCGCCACCTACTGTTTGATCGGTATTGACCTTACTGCCCGCCGCAAAGTCAGGCATCAGCTTGTAATAAATGTCTTTATAAAGGAAGCCTTCAATCCATAGCCGAGCTTGCTTTAAGTCCATGGAGTCAATGCCTTTATTGGCAGTGTCTTCCCAGAAAAAACGGCCGTCGGCTTGCACTGCACCGCGAATCCGCACTTGGTGCTTGCCATCAGAGGAGGTGATTTTAAAGCCGCTGTCACCGGCATCGAACTTAGGCAGTTTTTTGAACGCACCTGTAGTCACTTCATCCTGCACTTCTAGCTTGCGCTCTAAGGTATTGACTTTACGGGTCAGTTTTTCCACTTCTGGACTAGGCGCGGTGACTAAAGGTGCTGGGGCAGGAGCAATGACGGCTTGTGCCTTGGCTGCGGGCTCCAATTTTTCCAAGCGGCTTTCCAGTTCGCGGATGCGCCGTTCCATCGCTTCAATATCGGGTGCTGGTGCTGCTTGTGCAGATGGGCCAGCGATTAACAGCAAATTTATAACGCCTGCCAAGGCGGTCAATCGGAAGTTATGCATAATGTTCTCATAATAATGGCTGGCATCCGGTGATCCGGTCAGCCCGCGCATCGTTTAGGCGGGTTTTCTGATCTGACCGGCATCGTTGATACGGTAGCCTATCAGTTAATTTAAAGAAGGTAGTGGTAGCTCGTTAGTCAACGTTGCTATGCAGCTATGTCAGCTTTTGTCAAAACGCATTTTTTCCCTACGTTCAATTTGCACCACCCGGCTTTCATGGATGGTGATTTCCACAGAACCATAGCGGATGTCTTGCAACGCATTGATAATTTGCTTGGTAATATCGACGAGCTGCTGTGCGTCATGGTTTTTTTTAATATCGGATACCATTGCCTGATGCCCATAAAAATAATGTTACTAACTGACGTTATGCGGTAACGCCGTGAATCCATACTGCGCCGCGCTTGTCAAACATGAAATGGGGTGCAAGCCGACCAGAAGCCGCCCAGCAACCACGCGTTGTAAACAGTTAAGCGGGCTTCAGCAGCTTGGAGGCTACTATAGCAGTGACTCAATAGAATATTTAATGATATGTTAAGATATGTTTATCTAAAATAGTTATATCAACATACTTGGCAACAGGGACGTGATGCGCTGCAAGCTGAATATTTCGCTGGCAGATGGTCGATCGGGCATTCAGGGCTGAGCCACAGGAATTCCCCATAATAACTTGATATTTATTATAAAATACAAGAAACCTTGCTAGCCTCGCCGTTTGGCCAACCAGTCCGCAAAACCGGCGGCAAGCTGTGTTTTAAGCTGACGTTGCCATGATTTTGCCCATTGGTAAGCAGAAGTGCCCATAACTTTCTCATGCGCCCATTGCAGCCATTGGTTAACCGAGCTGTAAATAATCCTCACAAACGGAAAAGTCAACAGTTGCGGCTTGGTCAATGCAAATACTCGGGCAATCAGCACCGTGCCTAACAATTTTGCCAACAATTCCAGCAAAATACCTTGCAAAACCAAACCATGAATGAGCAACTCAATGGCGACAAGGTTAATGGGCGCAACAATGAGCAGTGGGATGCTGAACGCAGCCAGTGCCTTATAAGGCGATGCTTGACACAGCCATTGCTCAACACTCTCCAGATTCAGCCAGCGCACCAGCAGATGCCCGAAGGCTGTTAGGCCATCCCATAGCCATTCCTCAAAAATAAGCAAGATAGCCAACATCGAAAGCAGTAATTTTTTCATAGCGGATCATTTTAAGCGGCTGCAAAACAGTATTGTAGGCTTGAATGGCCTCTTGGATGGCGCGCCGCCTAAAAAATACCCATGACGGCCTCCGTAACATTGTTTACTGGCAAATTATTGTTATAGTGGTACACAAGGGCTAGTTTAATGGACAACTTTGTTTAACAGAGCGTTATGAATATACTGATTACTGGGGGAAGTGGGTTTTTAGGGCTGGCACTGGGCAAACGCCTTATAGACCAGGGTCATGCCCTAACTGTTTTGACCCGTCATGCGGCGAACACACAGGCAAAATTAGAGCCATCGATAACGACGCTGGACAGTTTGGCGCAAATCACTTCGGCAGACTGCTTTGATGCGGTCATTAATTTGGCGGGGGAGCCTATTTTTGCCTCGCGCTGGACACCGGCCCGCAAACAACTGCTACGGGACAGCCGCATCAAATTGACTGGGCAACTGGTCAGCGCAATTGAACGCTTGACGGTAAAGCCAGAAGTGCTGATCAGCGGCTCTGCCATTGGCGTTTATGGCAATGGTGGCGACACCCTGTTAACGGAGCAATCCGCCTGCTGCCAAAGCGATTTTTCCCAACAGTTGTGTGCCGATTGGGAGGCGCAGGCTGTCGCCGCTGAAACATTGGGGGTGCGGGTGTGTCGGGTACGCACCGGACTGGTGTTGGCAGCCGATGGCGGTTTATTACAACGCATGTTACCGGCTTTTCGACTGGGTTTAGGCGGTCGGCTTGGCAACGGCAAACAGTGGATGTCGTGGATACACCGTGAGGACTGGCTTGCTATGGTGGAGCGTATGCTGACAGACCGCACCTTGCAAGGCGCTTATAACGCCACAGCACCTTATCCTGTCACCAACAGCGAATTTTCCCATACTTTAGCCAGCACCTTAAACCGTCCGGCCCTGCTGCCTGTTTCAGCGTGGTTGTTGGAAAAAATGTTAGGGGAAATGTCGCAGCTAGTATTAGGCAGCCAACGGGTGTTGCCAGAACGCTGGCAAGCCAATGGCTACGGCTTTGCTTACCCAAGCTTGCCGGAAGCACTGGCTGTATGCTTGACGAGGCATTAAGGCCGTGCACCAGCCACCTGCCAAGCGTACCCTGAATACTGAAAAACTGCTGCTCAGCAAATGGACAGCGGTCGCACCGCGCAATAAGGAAAAGCATTTTTTGGTCACAAAATTGATCAGGGATGATAACGGGCAAGTGGTCGGCTGCCTGCTTGAAGCGGTGTTGAGCAAGAACGAATACCCGTTAGATTGGCGGATGCTTAAAGATTCGGCGCTGTGGTTGCAAGGGTGGCATTGATAATTAGGGGCTGAATTACCCTAGGGGCAAGCTATGTAAGAGCGGCATACCCAAGCCTAGCCCGACACCTTCCAACGCAAAAATATACAACAAAACCTTGGCTTGCCTGCCTACACCCACCACAATCACCACATCTGCTTCCAGTCCATTAAAACCTTGGATGGCGTCTATGCGTAAACGCCCGAGTTCAGGCGTTGCCAACTGGGATGGACAAGGCAACCGCGCTTAATCGGCTGGCCCAGACAGAGCAGGTATTAAGTGTCAAGTTCCGCTTGGTTATTTTTCTTCAATTTGCTAATTCGAATAGCTGTCTCATCATGAAATGATTTATTTTCAAAGAATTAAATTTTTTCATAAATAATGCGCTTTTTGAAAAGTGCTTGGTCAATTTCATGATGTCTTTGTCAGCACTATTTTTGTGCATAATTTTCTTAAATGCACCAATATATGTCGTTTATTGGTGTGAGAGAAAGGTGGTGATTGGGCAGGATTCTGTTCGTGGAAGGGGTGGCGGGCAGACTGCCAGCATCAATAAATACCCTGTAATTTTAATTGGTTGTACAAGGTGGTTTAGGGTGGCGGTAAGTATGTGGTTCGGTGATCTGCATAATGCCCTATAATATGCACCAATAATGTGCAATCAAGACTGGCATGGTTGCACCATATATGTTTGTTTTAATGTTTAGGTGTTGTTTTCTAATCATCTATCATTCTATGGCATGTAATTTGCCTTTTTATTGTAGAGCAACTTCTTTCATTGTGGCCTACGCATCCAAATGTACAAACGCATACTGGAACATCTCAATACGGCAATATTGCTCTTTAGCCGGGATTTAAAGCTGGTTTATATCAACAGCACCGGCGAAATGATGCTCGCCGACAGTGCCAAGCATCTAAGACGGCAAGCTGCAAGGGAGTTGTTTAAAAATTCAGATCCGGCGTTGCTGATGAACATCAGCCAATCCCTAAAAACAGGTGAACCCTTGGTTGACCGTGAGCTAAGCCTGAACAGGATGAGCCAGGCATTGACTATCAACATCAGCGTTACTCCCCTGTTCGAAAATGATAGTGTCAACGAGGTATTGGTGGAAATGCAACAGGTCGACAACCATTTACGTATTTCCAAGGAAGAACAGCAGCTAAGCCAGCAGGCCACGGCGCGGCTACTGGTGCGGGGCTTGGCACACGAAATAAAAAACCCGTTAGGCGGCTTACGCGGTGCCGCGCAGTTATTGGACTTGGAACTGCATGACCCGGAATTGAAAGAATACACCCAGATTATTATTGCCGAATCAGACCGCTTGCAGGGCTTGTTGGATAAGATGCTGGGGCCGAACAAATTACCCCATAAAACGTCCCTGAACATCCATGAAGTATTGGAACGGGTGCGCCAGCTGGTGCAAGTGGAAGCCAGCAGCAGTTTACGCATCAAATGCGATTATGATCCCAGTATCCCCAATGTCCACGCCGATAAAGACCAGCTTATCCAAGCCATTTTAAACATCACCCGTAATGCGGTGCAGGCGGTGGAAGGCAAAGGCGGCATTATCTTAAGGACGCGCGTCCACCGCAACCTGGTGATAGGTCGTAAGCAATACAAATTGGCGGCAAAAATTGACATTATCGACAACGGTCCAGGCATTGACAGCGACATGATCAACCAAATTTTTTACCCTATGGTCACTGGGCGTGCGGAAGGCACAGGGCTTGGTCTGTCTATCGCCCAAGCATTGGTCAACCAGCATAGCGGTATGATTGAGTGCAACAGCGAACCGGGCCATACCGTTTTTTCAGTTTACCTGCCTGTGGAGACCCACAATGAAAAGACCTGAAACGGTCTGGATTGTCGATGACGACAAATCCATCCGCTGGGTGGTTGAGAAGGCTTTGCAAAAAGCCGACATCACCACGCGCAGCTTTGCCAATGCCAAAGATTTATTGGCAGCTTTGGAAGGCGCACTACCAGACGCATTGCTGACCGACATCCGTATGCCCGGTATGGATGGCTTGGAGCTATTGGACACTATCCAGCGCGATTATCCGCATTTGCCGGTGATCATCATGACCGCGCATTCTGACTTGGAGAGCGCGGTATCGGCTTTCCACGGTGGCGCGTTTGAATACCTGCCTAAACCGTTTGACATTAAAGAAGTGGTGGAGCTGGCGCACCGTGCCTGTATCCATGGCAGGCAACAGCTTGCCGCACAAACAGAAACTTTGCAGTTAGGCACGCAAAGTTCGCCCGAAATCATTGGTGAAGCGCCTGCTATGCAAGAAGTGTTTCGGGCCATAGGGCGATTGGCGCGTTCGCACATCACCGTATTGATCAATGGCGAATCCGGCACGGGTAAAGAGCTGGTTGCCAAAGCCTTGCACCGCCACAGCCCACGCGCAAAAAATCCGTTCATTGCCCTTAATATGGCGGCAATTCCAAAAGATTTAATGGAATCAGAATTGTTTGGTCACGAAAAAGGCGCGTTCACCGGGGCCCAAGCACGCCGTTCCGGGCGTTTTGAGCAGGCCAATGGCGGCACCTTGTTTTTGGATGAAATTGGCGATATGCCCGCCGAACTGCAAACCCGTTTGCTACGCGTTTTGGCGGACGGCGAGTTTTATCCGGTGGGCGCCCATACCTCCATAAAAGTGGATGTGCGGATTATTGCCGCCACCCACCAAAACTTGGAAACATTGGTGGAGCAAGGACGCTTCCGTGAAGATTTGTTCCATCGCCTGAATGTCATCCGTATCCATATCCCGCCCTTGCGTGACCGTAAGCAAGACATCCCCTTGTTGTTGAAGCATTTTTTAGGTCAGGCAGCGAAAGAGCTCAGCGCCGAAACCAAACTGCTGAAAGCCGAGGCGGAGGCGTTTTTAAGCACTTTGGACTGGCCCGGCAACGTCAGGCAATTGGAAAACACCTGCCGTTGGCTGACCGTTATGGCCTCAGGGCGCGAGGTGCATTTGCATGATTTGCCGCCGGAATTGCTGCATGGCCCGGCAGAAAAAAGCGTCCATGGTGATGATTGGGAATCCTTGTTAAGGGGGTGGGTTGACCAACAACTGCTGAAAAAAGAAAACGATGTTGCCAAGCAGACCATTCCGGCAGTGGAGGTAATTCTCATTAAGGCCGCCTTAAAATTCACCCACGGCAAACGTCACGAAGCCGCTATTGTGTTGGGTTATGGCAGGAATACATTGACCCGCAAGATCAAAGAGTTGGGTATTGACGATTAGCGGGGCAGGGTTATGCATTGTTGTTACGCAAGGGCTGTCTGTTTGTAAGCGCGTGGCCATTGCCCACGACCCGCAACAACAGTTGGGCATTCCCTGTGCCAAGCCGAGTCTGAGCTTACCCTGAACGTAGCCGAAGGGGAGCGCAACCGGGTGGCGTTCCAGCAAAAAAACAAGCAGATGCAAGGCCAGCAACTGTTGGGTCTACCCTAAAGGGCATAAATACCCTCAATGGCATGAATGGGTCGCGCTTCCGGCGTACCCGGCAAGTGATGCCTTGGTTTGCGGGCGACCGTAGCGCCGACAGTTGCCGCCAACTCTGGGACGGCATTCCGCAAGCCTACCAGGGTGTGTTTGACGAAAACCACCCGTCAGTAGGCAAAGAAACGGGAGAAACTGCCCACGTCGAACGCTGGAACAACACGCTTCGCCAACGGCTCGCCCGGTTTGTACGCAAATCCTTGTCTTTCTCCAAAAATGACCGCTTCCATCGTATCGCCTTGCAGCTTTTTATAATTTGGAACATGCCAGTTAAAATATAACCACTACCAAATAGCTTTAATATTACCAATAATAAGTTGAACATGTGTGGCGGCGAGAATATCCGCATCACGGATGAACCGATTAAAAATAGGCGTAGTGTCATACCTACCTATAGTCAAAATCTGGTTTGTTTAAGAAATTCGGCAACCGATACTATCGTTGTTCCATCGAATTTCTTGATCGCAAGCAAGTCCTGTTTGTCTCCTGTAACCAGATAATCGGCCAAGCCGCCGCTGCTGATTGAAAGCAAATAGTTGTCGTATGGGTCTGGCGATACGTCCACAAATGGCAGATCAGTAACGATACTTGCCAAACCTCGCAATTCGTTTACTAGCCTCCCTGCAAGTGCGGGATTAAGACGATCACGAATTTTTGGGTATCGGGTTACACGAGTCAGCTCTTCGAGTTGAGGGGCGGCAGTTAAAAGCATAAACCGACCATCCCGCCACAATTCAATCAGTCTGGCCGGTTGTGATGTTTCTACCAGTAAAGCACTTATAAGGATGTTGGTGTCGAGTACAACCAACATCAACCGATATTTCCTGAAAGCTCTTGGCGTACCTCATTCTTGATGCTTTGGGTGGCTTCATCAATCAAGGCTTGTAAGTCATTGGTTGGAACATCGGCAAACTTTGATCGTGCCTCTGTTATGCCCTTATCGAATACTCGCCACCTGACGGACTCTTCAATAAACTTGGACATATCGCCTTTTTTCAAGCCGCGCTGTGCCAAGAAACAACGTAAGGCGGTATCTGTTTCTTTTGAAACTGAAACTGTCCATCTGGTTTGGTTAGTATTTGGCGTTGGCATGGTAATGTCCTCGTAGTCGCATAAACACCTATCACCATAACAGTATAGCAGTCTTTTATCAAAAAATGTGCCTTTTGTGCCAAAATTGAAGATTTTTGGCACAGATTTAAGTTGCCGATAAACATAGGCTTATTTGTGCCATAAATTAAGGTCAAAAGTAGCTATGAAAATCTTTTATATAGTTTTGGTAATATAGAGCTGACCCTAGAAAAAACGCCGCCAGAACCTCAAGTCCCCGCCCGATAATTTGGTGGGGTTAGAGATATGGATTCTAAAGATTAAAAAGCTTATAACATGGGCTTCCGGCGGTTAAAGCCGATAAAACTAGCAAGTGCCGAACCGAATAGCCAAACGGCTGTGGGAACTGGAACGGCGTTTGGGGTCGTTGACAAAATACCGCTTACCATCACGTCTGCATAATTGATTGCGTTGGTGTATTGATCCACAGTGTTTCCTCGTGTGTACGGGGTTAGCGAAAGGGTTGTCTTGTTAAATGTGACTGTGTCGAAATATTTGTAATCATAAGATGTCGATCCGTCGCGTATCTGGACTGTATCCGTTGGCAATTCGTTGAAAGGGTATAATGTCTTGTTGAATTCGGATGCTTGTGTAAGCGTAATGTGTCCATATGATGCGCCAGACAAACTGCCTAGCGTTGATAGGGTTTGCACATATGTATTGTCAGTGAATGTTATCGTTCGATTGTACGTTGCGCCAGATGCAAAAATCTCATTTAGGTATAAAACGGAAAATGCGGACGCTATGTTAGGTAGTATCAGTGTTGTTAAAGTGATAACGGCGGCTATTGGGATTTTGTTTATTCTAACGCCTCGCTTATAATTAATGAATCTTCGGTTGTTTAGACCCAAAGTGAAGGGCTTAAACAGGGTTAATGTCGTGGTTTATATGGGTACATTGACAGTTTATTGCGATATTATTGAAATTAAATTATCGGGAGTTAATCGGTCGAATTTTTTAGTTATTTCCAGATAACGATTAAAATTATATTTTTCATTTTCAGTTGGATCCATAAAGATAAAGATAATCAGCTTTGCGGTGAAAATGCGGCGCCATTTTAGGCCAGATGGTATTCCGAGGAATGTTTACCGTGCTAATTAATCGTCTTTTGACATTTGATGAGCGCAATAGCCACATAAGTCGTCTTCGCTTAATTCTTCGAGGGGAATTTTACTACCACACATATCACATTCATGCGATGCACTTTCACCGCACTCCGCACATATTTTTTCTTCATAAAGATAGGCTCCTCCACAAAACGGACAGTCGGCGATTGGGGTGTCTCCACCATCTGTTTTCGCAACATATGATTCCCATCCAAAGTGATTTGTAACAGCAAAGCCAACAATTTCATCATAAGAAAACTCAGCGTCGCATGACTTGCATATAAACTTATTTTCTGACGCGTCTTTGTTTGGCTCTCTAGGATAAATTAGATCTGAACCACATTCTTTGCATGAATAAGAGCTAAAAGCTTCCTTTATAGCGTCACTAAAAAAGCCTATTGTTTTGATTAACTCAATGCAGGTTTGTTTTTCCTTTTCATATACTTCATGAACATTAACCAAGGTTGACCACGAATCACTGCCGAGCAATTCTTTTGGGTCTTGATTTAGCTGTTCAGAAATGAAATCTCTGATTATAATAAACGAGTTTGAAATTATCCCTTGAATTGCTGTATGCTCTAAATTGCTAAAGTAATGTTCAACATTGTTTCTATAGTCATTTATCTTATCAATCTTTTTCCAATCAACGGATATACCTAATGACTCAAATCTATCTTTGATGCTTTTATAATCAACAGTTTTCTTTCCTTTTCCAACCCACGATATTTTGTTGTCTATAATTTTTGGGCTGACTCGTTCTTTTATTAAAGCCTCATCGGTATTATCTGTGCTCAAAGATGAAAGCCTATGCTTAAAAAGCAAAAGTATGCCAGCATAAATATTTCTTGTGCATGAAACTATCCGCCTTTCATCTTGCTTTGATGTTTCATAATCTTCTAATCCCAGTGCAATTGAATCAACTGCATTTTTTAAAATACTCATAATTTCCAAAATATTGCGACGTTAAAGAAAAGTTACGTTTTCATGCCTAACGTAAAGCTAAGGATCTCGCTCCGATTTGCGATAGCGTAATGTGTCACCGTCCAGCTCGTAGATACCGTCTTGATGAAACAAAGGCAAACGATATTTAAGGTGCGTAATTTGGGTCAAAAGCCTTGCCTGATTTAAGCTCGTAGGTTGGGGTGTACCCAAGGGCATAAGCGGGGAGTCGCTATTTTTGCGAAAGCTTGTTTAGGGGCATCCCAGCCCCAACAAGCGGCAAAAATCACGCGACCGCCATTGCCTTCGGCTGCCCCGATTCGTCCGCGTCACCTGGTTCCGGCCCAACAAGGGGACCGGAA
>CAIYOW010000051.1 GCA_903927955.1 uncultured Methylococcaceae bacterium
CTGCTTTGGTTGAGGATAAGCAAAGCGGTTGTGGCATCAATTTGGATATTGAGATGGAGACCGGCACGGGTAAAACGTATTGCTATATTAAAACGGCGTTCGAGCTGAACAAGCGTTATGGCTGGAGCAAGTTTATTATTGTGGTGCCGAGTATTGCCATACGCGAGGGGGTGTATAAGTCGCTGGCGATGACGGCAGGGCATTTTTTGGAGGATTACGGCAAGAAGGCGCGGTTTTTTATTTACAACTCCAAGCAATTGCATAATCTGGAAAGTTTCGCTTCCGATGCGGGCATTAATGTGATGGTGATTAATGTGCAGGCGTTTAATGCCACCGGTAAGGATAACCGGCGGATTTATGAGGCGCTTGACGATTTCCAGTCGCGCAAGCCGATTGAGGTGATCGCCGCCAACCGCCCTATCCTGATTTTGGATGAACCGCAAAAAATGGAGGGCGGCAAGACGCTGGCTTCGCTTAAAAATTTCAATCCGCTGTTTATATTGCGCTATTCTGCCACCCATAAGACCGAACATAACAAAATTTACCGGTTGGATGCCTTGGACGCGTATAACCAGAAGCTGGTCAAAAAAATTGCCGTGCGCGGGATTACCCTTAAAAATCTGACCGGCACCCATGCTTATTTATATCTGGGTGGCATTGACACCAGCCAAAGCAGGCCGCCGGTGGTGCAGGTGGAGTTGGAAATTAAGCAGAAAACCGGTATCAAGCGGGTGCTGCGTAAGCTGAATAAGGGCGATAACCTGTACGATTTGTCCGGCGGGTTGGCGCAATACCAAGGCTTTGTGGTGTCGGATATTGATGCGCACAACCGCCGCTTGGCTTTTACCAATGGTGTGGAATTGCTGGTAGGCGATGCAACGGGCGATGTGGATGAGGCGGCATTGCGGCGCATTCAAATCCGCGAAGCGGTCAAGGCGCATTTTGACAAGGAAAAGACGCTGTTCCATCAAGGCATTAAGGTGTTGTCGCTGTTCTTTATTGATAGCGTGGCAAAATACCGGCAGTACGATGAGGCGGGCGAAAAGCCGGGTGACTATGCGGTGGTTTTTGAGGAAGAATATAATTATCAATATAATGAGGCTTTGTCGCTGGATGATGACGGCTATAACGCCTATTTACGCGGGATAGATACTAAAAAAACCCATGCCGGTTATTTTTCCATCGATAAAAAATCCAAACGCCTGATTGACCCGTCAACCGGAAAAAAATCCGCTGAATCGGATGACGTGGATGCTTATGATCTGATTTTAAAGGACAAGGAACGTTTGTTGTCGTTGCAAGAGCCGGTGCGCTTTATTTTTTCGCATTCGGCCTTGCGCGAGGGCTGGGACAACCCGAATGTGTTTGTGATTTGCACGTTAAAGCACAGTGACAACACCACCACCCGCCGTCAGGAAGTCGGGCGCGGCATGCGGCTGGCGGTTGACTAGTCCGGTGAGCGTATGGACAACCCGGCAACGGTGCATCAGATCAACCAATTGACGGTGGTGACCAGTGACAGTTACACCGATTTTGTCACGGCCCTGCAATCGGAAATGGCCAGCAGCTTGTCGGCACGGCCCAAGTTTGCCAATGAGGCGTATTTTACCGGCAAGGTGCTAAAAACGGCGACGGGTGATGTGGAGGTGTCAAGCGACATGGCTAAACAGATTTATCGTTATCTGGTCAAGCATGATTACACCGACAATGACGATAAAATTAGCCAAGTTTATCTGGATGCCAAGGACAGCGGCAAACTGGCTGATTTACCACCAGAACTGGCCCCTTATGCCGAACCGGTGTTGGCCTTGATTGATAGCGTTTACACTGATGCACAATTGCCTACGCCAGACAATGACCGGAACAGCCGCGCCAACCTGTTAAATGATAATTTCAACAAACAGGCATTTCGTGAATTATGGCAGCGCATCAACCGCAAAGCGGCCTATGCGGTGGATTTTGACAATCAACAACTGATAGACCAGTGTATCCGGACGCTAAACAAAGATTTGCAGGTCAGTCCGTTGCTGTACACCGTGCATAGCGGGATGCAACGTGATCAGGTGGATGACGGGCAATTGCAATCTGGCAGCAGTTTTGTCACCCAGCAGACGGCAACACAGCGGCTGGATGCTTCTGTGCACTCCGCCGTAAAATATGATCTGATTGGTCAGCTCAGCAGTAACACCCAGTTGACCCGGCGCACGATTGCCCGCATTTTGCAGGGCATTAAAGAGGCGGTGTTTGGGCAATATCGGCTGAATCCTGAAGATTTTATCGCTAAGGCCAGCCGCCTTATCAATGAGCAGAAAGCCACGGTGATTGTCGAGCATTTGCGTTATGACCCGATTGCCGACAGCTATGGTCTGGATATTTTTACCCAAGACCAAGCTAAGGCCAGTTTTGCCGGGGCGGGCGAGAAAATGCACAAACATATTTATGATTATGTGTTTACCGATTCCAAGGTGGAGCGGCAGTTTGCCCAAGCGCTGGACAGCAGCACGGAAGTGGTGGTTTATGCCAAATTGCCCAAAGGGTTTTTTATCCCTACGCCGGTCGGCAATTACAACCCCGATTGGGCCATTGCTTTTCAGGAAGGTACGGTCAAGCATATTTACTTTGTGGCTGAAACTAAGGGTTCTCTGTCTTCGCTGGCATTGCGGGAGATTGAACAATCAAAGATAAATTGCGCGCGCCGTTTTTTTGAGCACATCACTGCCAGTCAAGTCAAGTATGAGGTGGTGGACAGTTATGCCCAGCTGATGAATTTGCTTAAATAACGGATGTTACGCAGCACATTACCGCACTGGCACTTTTCATACACGAGTATAACTTGGAACATGCCAGTTAGCATTTAACCACTACCCAAAACCGTTGTGGGTGGTTTTGTTAATAACTATTACAATAGTTCTAGCTGTCCGCGTGGGCAAAAAAACCTGCCCACCCTACGATGATAGGTGGATATTGCCTTTTAAGAAGCAGGCACAATGCCAGCCAGTAAAATGCCGGAATTGCCGTTGCCAAGGTGGCGGTAAGCGGGCAGCCTTATGTGGGTGGGCTCGCTGTTTGTGCCCACGCGGTCAAATTAGCCAAATGCGATATAATTAAGGTGCTATTGGCATTGCGGGCGATAACCCAAGCCGTATTGTCAGCCGTTAATGTCAACAAAACCCAAGCCCCATTCTATTAAGGCCATTACATCATGCCAATCATTGCAATTTATCCGGGTACGTTTGACCCTGTCACCAATGGCCATTTGGATTTGATTGCCCGCGCATCCAAGCTGTATGAGCAAATTATTGTGGCGGTGGCGGTCAATAAAGGCAAAAAACCGCTGTTTTCCTTGGAGGAGCGGGTCGGGTTGGCGCAAGCCGTCACCCAAGAATTTGCCAATGTGCGGGTGATCGGTTTCGATAATCTATTGGTTGATTGCGCTAAACAACACGGTGCCGATGTGATTTTACGCGGCTTGCGCGCAGTTTCTGATTTTGAATACGAGTTCCAATTGGCAGGCATGAACCGCCGTTTGGCACCGGAACTGGAAACGGTGTTTCTGACACCGGCGGAGCAGTATGAATTTATCTCATCCAGCATGATCCGCGAAATTGCTCAGCTTAACGGCGATGTGTCCAGTTTTGTGCCGCAGTTGGTCCGGCAACGTTTACTTGAAAAGTTTGTATAGGAAAGCTATGTCCCTGGTTATATATGACGAATGCATCAATTGTGATGTTTGCGAGCCGGAATGCCCCAACGGTGCCATTTCCCAAGGTGAAGACATTTATGTGATTGATCCGGCCCTATGCACCGAATGCGTAGGCCATTTTGATGTGCCGCAATGTGTGGAAGTGTGTCCGGTTGAATGTATCAGTAAAGACCCGGACCGGATTGAAAATTATGAAACTTTGTATCAGAAGTATTTGCGCTTGGTAAAGCCGAATAATATCTAGCTTAACGGGCTGTGCAATCAAATAGCTAGCCGCTGTTTTGGCAAGGCTAGCAATGCCTTAGTGGACATGCGCTTGTTGCTGACAAGATAACAGACCAATCCCCTGTAGGAGCAGGCACAAAAAAGCCGCATGACCCATAAGAGCCATGCGGCTTTTTGCCAGCAAGATACTGCTTAACGTTTTGAGTACTGAGGACGTTTTCTGGCTTTGTGCAAGCCGACTTTTTTACGTTCAACAATACGGGAATCGCGGGTTACAAAACCGGCTTTACGAAGCAGGGGGCGTAATGATTCGTCGTAGTTCATCAATGCGCGTGACAAGCCGTGGCGGATAGCACCGGCTTGTCCAGAAGGGCCGCCGCCTTTGACGATGATGTTAAGGTCAAACTGACCTTCCATTTCCACGCATTCCAACGGCTGGCGCGAAACCATCTGGTCGGTTTTACGGCCAAAATACTCTTCAATGCTCTTGGCATTAACGATGATCTTGCCGCTGCCTTTAGTGGCATAAACGCGGGCTATAGCACTTTTCCGGCGACCGGTTCCATAATATTGAGCTGCTGCTGCCATGTGATATTTACTCGATTAAATGTCTAAAGTTTTTGGCTGTTGTGCCTGATGTTCGTGTTCAGGCCCTGCATAGACCTTTAATTTTTTGAACATTGCACGCCCCAAAGGATTTTTGGGCAACATGCCCTTTACCGCAGTGGTCAGGATACGGTCAGGAAAAGTCTGTCTCAGTTTGCCTAAGGCGACAGTCTTAAGGTTGCCGGTATAGCCAGTGTGGTGGTGATACAGCTTGTCTTTTTCTTTATTGCCGGTCACGCCGATTTTTTCGACATTGATGACAATAATATAATCGCCGGTATCAACATGAGGCGTATATTCTGGTTTATGTTTACCGCGAAGACGTAGGGCAATTTCAGAAGCAAGGCGACCTAGCGTCTGTCCATCTGCATCAACTACGTACCAATCTCGCTTTACTTCGGCTGGTTTTGCACTAAATGTTTTCATCGTTACTCGGTATTTCTGTTAAAGGTGCAATGTATAAAAGCGAGAATTGTACTGGATAAAGCCTAACAGATCAATGTTAATTTTGCTTTGTCGGGGCTGCACCAACGAATTTTTGCAAGCCATAACTCATATTCCCGATCGCAACATAGCAATAATGACATTAACCACTTCGGATTGTTTGTCTGCATTTAATGTGCCAGCTATGCCGCGAAACAACGATTCATTGGCAGTGAACAGTTTGCTGGAGCGGGCGTAATTTGCTGGTAGACAGGTCAGAAAATGGAAACGGCAACACTATTACTTGGCGGGTTGTAAATGCGCCCATGCTGCTTCCTCCTCGTTGCCTGACCAATCTTGGGCCAATGTGGCTTCGCTAAGGTGCGCACCGGAAAAGGTACTAGCAGCGGGCTGTGTTGCCGTGGTAAAGGTAACCAATACTCGGCAGGACGTAGGTAGGGATTGACGTGGGTAAGGTTTCCAAAAAGTGGAGATGGCCATTCGGCTCTAATACGGCTTCGTAAGTTTGCAGCATTGTTGCTCCTGACAGGGGTCAATAAGGACAATAAGGATTGGTACAGCATATTGGCATAGTGCGTTGGGCTGCCTGTGGTTAGGCTATGCACTAGAGTGATGAAAGTATCCCATAAAATCGGCACTATTCGCCAGGCATCAATACAGCTCAAACCTTGCCAAGTAGCCGAAATGGTCAGAAACCACCGGATAAAAATCGCCGTCAAAAATGGTTTCCATCCATTTGACGCGCAGCGGGTGGCCGTTGCGCTTAAAAATATGGTCAATGCGCTTGGCGGGCGAATTTTTCCAGCCGTCTATTTGCCCACGGTAGCTGGGCTGGTAAAAACGCTGTGGGTGCAATTCGTAAAATTGATCGACATAACCGCCATTGCCAACAATATGGTTATAGGCGTGTTCCCCTGCCGGTGCATTAAAATCGCCTACCAGCAAATCCCCCCGCACACCAAAATGCAAGCGTGAGTCAACCAATTGCCGCAGCTTACGGTATTCATCAAAAAAACCATGATGCGCCCAACTTAAATGCACATTGGCAATATGCAGCAAGCCAAACCACGGCACATCAATACAAGATACGGTAATATTGCGCGACATATAATTGTCTTTACGGCAATCCGCCGACACATAAGCCGAATAATTATGGCGCATGGGGTGGCGGCTCATAATGGCGGTGCCTTCGCGCCAACGCAAAAAACCGATATGGCTCCAATCCTGATGGATATGGAAACCATGCCCCCATTGCCGCAAGCGTTTACAAATCCGAAAAGCCATATTAGACGGCCCCTCACCATAGGGATGGGTGATCGGGTCGTGCATATACTCCCCCACTTCTTGGAAGCACACCACATCAACCCGCAGCTGGGCGATTGCCTCGGCAATAATTTGCACTTCCCGCTCATGATGGTGCATGGTGTCAAAAGGGCAATGGCGCGGATGCTGCTCGTAAGTGTGCAGGTTTAAGGTCAGTAGCGAAAGTTCCATTGGCTTTGATGGGCATAACGGCTCAGTTCAGTGAATGTTTATTATAAGCCAGACAGGCATAAAGCGCTTGGTGGTGCGATTATAAAACAACAAATAAACTGTGTTTTTGGCGTTGGCCGGTTAAGTTATCCGTTATAAAATTTTTTCCGAATTATTAGCTGATGTTACGCAGCCCGTAATATCTGCAACTCCTCATACGCCATCTGGTTCGCTTTTATAAACAACTTAGCCCGTGTGGCGAAATGGTTGGTTTTATGTTTGATCTTCAAACATTCCAGCTTGAACACGGCATAGATGGA
>CAIYOW010000052.1 GCA_903927955.1 uncultured Methylococcaceae bacterium
AGTTTTGTTCTGCAGCCTTGCGATACCAGAAGGCAGCTTGCGTGTCGTCCTGTTCGACACCTTGACCGTTTTCGTACATAGAGCCTAAATTGGACTGTGCTGCTGGATTATTTTGTTTAGCGGCTTTGCGAAACCAGAAAATAGCCTGTTTATTATCCTTTTTAACACCCCGTCCGTTGGCGTACATAGAGCCTAAACTGGACTGTGCTGCTGGATTATTTTGTTCAGCGGCTTTACGATACCAAAATACAGCTTGTGTATTGTCTTGCCTGACCCCTTTTCCGTCTTCGTACATCAGCCCTAAATAATACTGCCCGCCCTCATCACCCAAATTAGCTAGTTTTTCAAAAATCGGCAGAGCCTTGTCAAATTTCTGTTGATCATAATAAGCTATCGCTTCGGCATAAGTACCCTTAGGCAAATCTACTTCCTTGGTGGGCTGCTGCGGATTATCCAAAGCTAACGCCCAAGTTTCAACAGCCCAATAGGCGAATTCTTCCTTAATGCCAACGGTGTCATGCAAGCGTTTGGCAAGCAGATTCAGTCGCAATGAGATGGGCATTAACGGATTGGGTGTCAACAGCTCTTGCACAAGCTTTTGCTCTAATGCCATGATGAGCAGATTATTTTCCAAGCGGTGTGTGGGGGCCAAATCGCTCAGCATGGCCCGGCAACGTTTGGCATCTTGGGCAATAGAACGGCCGTATTTTTTAATGATGAAGCACAATTGCTCACGCGGCAAATTATCCAGCATTTACTTGTCCCGAGTATAAATTACTGCCAAAGTAATATCATCACCACTGCCTTGTTGTGAAGTTTCATTCAGCCAGCCCGCCAATGCTTGCTGTACTGAGGCCGCTCCATCGGTATCAATAAATTCACTGATGTCGGCTAAAGCCTGATAAAAGCCTTCGGTAAGCTTAAAGGAATTTTTATAGCCATCAGTCACTAAAAACAGTGCTTTAGGTGAGGTATCCACTAACGGCATAAAGGTGAAACGGAAATCTTGCCAAGGTTTTGAACTACATAATGAGGTTGTGTCATTGCCCAATAAGCGTGCGTCATCAGCCATTGGTAAGGTCAGGCTATTATCCCTGTTGATAATGGCGATATCGCCATCACCAAGTTGCCAATACAAAATACATTCCGTTAATACGCAGCTAACCAATAGGGTTGTACCGAACGGCAAATAACGGTTTTTAGTGCCTGGCTTGATTTGTAAGCTGTTTTCTATGCGTAAATGATTATTAATGTAGGCATCTATTTTATTACGCCAGCAATTGCTGATTGCTTTTGGCACGTTTTCCGCTAACATGCGGATTTGGGGTAACGTTAAGTTTGGTGTATTGAATAGGCTGTTAACATTTTCAAGAGCGGCTTCAACAGCAAATTTTGCGCCGAGATGGCTGTGCGAGCAATGCTTGCTGCCGTGGCCATCGGCGATGGCAGCAAGCAAAGGCACATGACCTTCTAACGGTTGATGATAGGCAACAGCATCTTGATTCGGTAAGCCATTACGATGGTGACTGGCACCCCGCACCGTTTCGGTCAAAACATGCCAAGCTACCATACGTCTGCTGAGGAAATGGGGGCAACGGTGGGTACGGCAGGTAATGGCACATTACTGCGCGTGGCATCATTCACTTGGCTAGGAGGTGCAGAGGCGGCCTGTAGCACCGCAGTGGAAACCCAGCGTATGTATTTGGTCAATTCTTCAGAGTTTCTGGCCTGCAACACAGGCAGTTCTTTATTGCCGATAAATTGTTCCATCACTTCGGTGTCTGCATCATCACCGATTGCAATACCAACACGCACCGCTTTTTTGCCCCAAGGCAATTGGATTAAGGCGTTCAGGCCACTGGTAAAATCGTCGGTGGGTTGACCATCAGAAATTAACACCAATACCGGCGGCAAACCGCGCTCGCTCATGGGAGGCATTTTTAATTGGTCAGCCACCAAGTGCAATGCGGCGCCCATGTCTGTCATGCCGTTGACCGATAGGTTTTGCCATTCAAAATCATCCACCTTGGTGGGTTGGGCAACATGCCATTGTGCTCCATCGGAAAATTTGACCGCCCTGACCAACACTTCGGCATTAACATTCTCTGCCGCAACTTTTTGCATTTCAGGAATCACATTTTTAATGGCAAAGTTTAATTGTTCAATTTTTTCACCTTGCATCGAATAGGAGCAATCGGCTATCCATATAAAATGTAATGGCCGGGTGGCGAGTTCGCCACCCGGCCGTTTTTTTATGATCATATAAAATTCCTGTTAGTCAAAAAAATTGTGCCTTAAGCGCAAATTTCAGCTTGTGTTTGCCCAAAATTAAGCGTGATGCCTGCCGATAAGCTGACGCTTTGCCCCTGTACAACCGATTTGATTTGGCCATTTTCAGCAAATGTCCAGGTGTCGGGGCTTAGGTTTTTTAATCCCCATACATTGGGTTTTTGAGGATGTTGGACCACTTGTGCAACGGCAGCAGTTAGTTCATTTTTACGGTTAGTATATAGGTGATACGGGTACAGTTGCGTGTCACGATTCAATACTACCACCATTTGTTGCGTTGGATGCTTAATGGCTAGGCGTGGTGGCAATTGTAAGCGCTGTTGGCAACTCCAGCAAGGTTGTAATTGGCCAGCTTGTTGTAATTGGGTTTCATCTAAAAAATTTTCGGCACCACACGCACATTCAATGATACTGTCTTTCAAGCGTAATAACTGTTGCCGCCATTCACTGCCCCGCACGCGTCCATGGATATTATTTAAACCTTTGGTAAAAGATTGAATAAATAATTGCTTAATAAAATGTGGATATATTGCCCAATAAATAAGCGCGTTGTCCTGATAACCCTGCACAGGGTAATTGCTGTTATCGTTGCCATCAAAAATAAATAGCGGGTCAAAGCCGTATAATTTGTTCATTGCGGGCAGGTCAAAACATTTGATATCAGCTTCCCGTTTGCCTTCCAATGGGTGATGTAAAAATAAAAGATAAAACAACAAGACGGCTAATGAGAACAGGTCGCTGTCGTTATCAGGGTTGGCTTCGCGCCGTACAATTTCAGGTGCCATAAACCGTGGCGTACCAATAACGCCTGTTGTTTTGTCACCATTAATGGTGACGTTGTCGTTATCACAAATTAAAATGCCACCCGTGTCGGGTTCGATAAAGAAGTTACCAAATGAAATATCCCGATAACACAAGCCCTTGGCATGGAGCTGTAAAAAGCTGTCTGTTAGTTCAACAGTGGCTGTGAGCAGTTGCTTAAAGCTTAATTCTATCCTGCGTTTAATTAAATCAGAGATGTTTTTATAATTTTTCGGCCGCAATGGCATGATATAGCCAAAGCCGGTTATTTCATCTGAACTAGCCACTGCTAAAGGAAATAAAAAATTGCCGTTGGGCGGACCAATTTTTATGAGGTACTTTAATGCATTGTGTTGTTCGGGCGTAGCTTGTTGGGGATAATACCATTTAAGCGCGACATCCATGCCTTGCCAGTCGGCATGATAGACTTCGCCTTGTCCACCAGAACCCAGATAGCCAAGCACCCTACAACTGCTGCCATTATCCAGCGCAACCGTTTTTTTTATTTTAAGCAGTTGATTCATAAACACCTATTTTATATTTGTCAGGGATTAACAACCTGATATCGCCGATCATACGCTACCCAGTACAATCCAGCGGATAAACGCCTTCTAATAAATCCGCAAGCTCTAGTTAACCTATATTGTTAAGTGTTAATTAATAGCCTACAATCTGACGATGATTAAATCATTCCGGCATAAAGGCTTGCAAGCTTATTTTCAGACCGGCAACAAGGCGGGCATCCAAGCGCACCATGCTGGGAAGCTGCGTCTGCTGCTGACCACGCTGGACAATGCTAAACAGCCCGAAGACATGAACGCACCCAACTGGAAACTGCACCCGCTGTCGGGCAAGCTGGCAGGGTATTATGCCGTGACGGTCAACGGCAACTGGCGGCTGATCTTCACTTTTAAAGATGGGGATGCTGAATTGGTTGATTATTTGGATTACCACTAGGAATAAGCCCACATGAGCAGAATGCACAACCCCGCACACCCCGGCGAAGTATTACGTGACTGGTTGCCAGAGGGCATGACTGTCACCCATGCCGCCAAAGAATTGCAAATATCCCGCATCACCCTATCCAAAGTGCTGAATGGCAAAGCGGGCATAACAGCGGCAATGGCTTTGCGCCTGTCCATCTGGTTAGGCACTACCCCAGATTTATGGTTGGGTATGCAAAGCCAATGGGATTTATGGCAAGCCGAGCAACAGCCATTACCGGACATCAAGCCACTGGGCAAGATTGCGGCATAAGGTGATGATAACGCCTTTTTGTATTGCCCCCTTCTAACAATCCGGATGCTTGCGCCGGTGAAAAAACCACATTTGGTAAATGCTCAGCAAATAGGCCTAGGCATGAATACGCCACATGTTTTTTAAAACTGCTAAGCTTTCAACAATTTCAACAACTCGTCGATGCTCATTTCCATTTGCCGCTTATTTTTCAGCATATCGGGACTAAAATTGACTGCGTAATTTTCCGGGACTGTAGAAACACCATTCACATAAGGCTCAAACTGCTTTTTCAGCTTTTTGGTATCGATTTCCGGCGTAACGCCAATCAAACGTAATAGCATGGCCTCAAAGCAGGGATCGGATGTCAGTACAATCGCTGAAAATCTTGGAAGCGGAACGAAGAGAAGCGAAGATTTTTAGTCCCCGATAGCCATAGGGCCGGGCGGGTTGCCGTAGCGTAGCGGAGGCAACCTGCAAGGTATCCCGAAATGGCGTAAAGTCATGTGGAACCGCCGTTCCGGCCCCCTTGTTGGGCCGGGACCAGGTGACGCGGACGGATCGGGGCAGCCGAAGGCAATGGCGGTCGCGTGATTTTTGCCGCTTGTTGGGGCTGGGATGCCCCTAAACAAGCTTTCGCAAAAATAGCGACTCCCCGAGATTTTCTTGGCTTTGGCTTGTTTTTGAACGGCAGGTGTCCAATCGGTATCGGTATCCAATAACGCGGCAACCTTATCATAATCGGCTTGTTTGGCTTGGCGAATGGTTCATTCAATAACGTGTTTAGCACCTTTCCCCTTAGCGTTTTTGATCTTCACTTCCAAACCGGCATCCCTGCTTACCAATTCTGATTTCAGATAAGTTAAAAAGGCAACTTCATCATAGCCTTCACCGACCAAGAGCAGTGTCTGGTTTTGCGGCCTGGATTTGCTCATAAATTGGGTACTGCTCCGTAAGCGCCCGCCATGTATTTTGCGTAGAAATTATCATCATTACGAATACCATCAACCGTATCCAAACGATAGGCTGTGCTGATGCAATCCTCGTCTTTTTCAACTAACATTACCTGCGATTTTTCAAGCAAATTTAATACTTCAATCGCGTGAGTCGAAAAAATCAACTGTGCGTCATAGGGATTGGTCGCTGGATTTGCAAATAAATCCAAGATTGGTTCTAGCATGTGCGGATGTAAGTCATTCTCGAATTCATCAATCACAGCCAGTCCGCCCGATTCAAGAATCGGTAAGAGCCGCGATAAAAGCACAAATGCACCTTGCGTACCGCTCGATTCCCTATTAAAGGGTAGCCTGAATGTAGTACCACCGCTGGAATGCTCGCCGAACGCAATCCATGCTTTCAATTGCGGTGCTTCAATAGGGCTTATTTGAACTTCTTGTAAAAAAATATTAGATAAGCCCAAATCCCAACTGGACAGCAAACTGGTCATTGAATTGTGCTGATTTGGGTTGTCTGAAAAATGTTCAGCAGCCTGCATAACCGCTTGATCGCTAATCGGCAGGCGACCCACTACGTTTACATTAGTGATAACCCTGCTGGCTATGAATGCCTTGGCTAGTGCAACATCATATTGGGCAGCCCAGGCAATCAATGAGACGTTCTGACGAACTTTTTTTGCCGATTTTGCTGATAAGCCAAATTCTTGCTGTTTAACGTCATAACTGTTGCTGGCTTCATCCCAGAAACGGATAAAGACGTAATTAAAGCGCTCCTTTTTTTGGTACAAAGCTTCGCGTAATACTCTGCCGGGTGTTGCCTGTAATTCGTAACGCCACAAACTGCCTTGGTAATCGAAGATACATTCAAATCCAGTGGGCTGGTTAACAAGTGCAGCATGTGGCTGAAAGGGAATGGCCGAATCAGGTTGACTTGAAAAGGAATGACAAATAAACCAATGTAAAAATGCTACAGGTTTAAGTAATGCTGTTTTGCCGCTGGCATTGTGACCAACAATACCCATAATTTTGGATACACGATTGCCACAATTATCATCAACCATCCAGTCCGTTAGCGTAGTGTTGCGCTTGACGGCAAGATCGACCTCAACCCTTCCGGCAAACGACTGAAAATTGGAAAAAGCATAGCTATGCAACATAAAAAACATTTAAATTCTAAATACAACAAAATTTCGTTAATTATAGACTTTATTTATAGTTTTATCTATCTATGACAATCCAGCTTGCATCTTTATAGTGTATTTATATCTGGTATTTTGAAGATTTGTTCGACGTTAATCTTGACCCTATCGCTAGCAAAATCGGCATTGTGAAATACCACATCTAGCGGCTGACGGAAAAAATTGCAAATATCCCGTGCCACTCTGTCCAAGGTACTGAACGGCAACACACCGGCAATAGCTTTGCGCCTGTCCACCTAGTTGGACACAAGCCCAGATTTATGGGGTTTTGGCTTAAAGCAGCTTCTAACAAACCGGATGCTTGCGCCGGTGAAAAAACCACATTTGGTAAATGCTGAGCAGTATTTGCATACCCATTGAAACACCCATCAAAGCACCACTGATCACCACCACGTATGCAAAAGAAGGGGTGGATTTGGTGATGAACCAAGACAGTATGTCTACTAGCATGGCGGCAAACGGTATGACCACGGCAATGCGTTTGACATAGATATTGATCTCACACAGCAAAAAGATACGGCCAATAAAAAACAAAATAAAGGCAATACCAAACAAATGGATGTGGGACACCCGCACTAAGGTGGGGATGGACGCGCCGCCGTCACCGTGCGCCACTTTAGACACGCCATCGTAACCGGTCAAATCCGGCAACGAGGGGTTGATGCTGGGGGTGTGGCACATAATGCAATCACGGTTCAAAATGGTGGCTATTTTTTCGTTATAGCCCGTTTCATCCGCACCCGCATGTATCCATTTCATAATCACATCGCCATCGGACGGGTATTTAAGGTTCGATTTCATAATACCCTTAATAGCAGTGCCCAAACGGGTTTGTGTGGTTGAGCCATGATAGCTAATCACTACATCCTCAATGGATAGCCCCTTTTTTCCATCCAGCCCTTGGTGGGTATAGTACAAGTTGGCAAGTGCCGCCAAGTAGCCTAGACCAATAGTAAGCAGGAAGATAGTGTTTAAAATCCGTTCACTGACGGAAATGTCTTTAAAGCGCCTAAATTGTTCAGGTTTGTTCATGGGCTATGGCTTTTTTAAGTGGGCGGATTGCCAAAGTAGGGCAGGGCGCATCTATCGGCGCACATCAGTTTTAAGTCTGCACGCCAGATTTTAGCAGTTTTAAAACGCCAACCAACCATTCACTAAAAAAGTATTGTTCATGTTGGCCGACGTGCCCACGCCATTGAGCTGCGAGTAGCCAATATACTGCAAACTTGTCCGTATATTCAGCCAAGGGGCTAAAGTGGAATTAGATTTGCCAAACGGTACATAAACCAGTTCGGCGGTGAAATACTCGCTGTTGGGCTTGTTGGGCGCGTCAGGATAAACATTGCCATTGCGCGAGCCGGTCAGCAAGTTATAGGCGAAGGTTACGCCATAGGTTTGCTCAAAGGTATAAGCCGTGTTCAATTTATAACTGTTCAGGCCAGTATTGTGGCTGCCGTTGTCGCGGCTTACCGCAAAGTTTTGGTCTTCATAAATATAGGTGGTTTTCACTTCAAAAATATGTTTCGGGTTGGCCATATATTGGTAAGTGGCATCAAAGGCAACATCGGTATAGTGGTCGGCACCTGAGCCGCCGGGATTGCTGTTGGGTGCTTGCACATCCGCACTCATGCCATAATGGCCAAACGCGAAATAATGGCCGAATTTGTCGTATTGCAGGGTGCTGCGCCAATAGGGTGCTGGGCCCGCCAATTTCAGGTAACCGCCAGGCACGGCCCCCGCCAAAGCCCCTTGCAGGTTGTTGGAAAACGAGTCGTAAGCACCCGCCTCCAAATACAGCAGGTTGTCGATCATGGTATATGCCGTAGCACCGCCCACTTGCGAAACCCCTAGGCCGCCATCAATGATGGGCGCGGTCATTGCGCCGGGTTGCAGCCCTGTACCGGTGTACGGGAATCCCCAAGCAGGGGTGGTGTTCCATAAGTCCTGCACGGTGGGGCTGTTGTTTAAGGAGATACCGTAATTGATCTGCGTATCCATAATTTCAGTGTCATCGGCAAAGCGTATGTCGGTGTTGTCCACTGCCACACTATCGGCGAAACCATCATAAGTGAACTGGCTGAATGCACCTACATTGCCATAGACTTTTCCTGCGTAAAACAACGATGCTTGGTCAAAGGTAAAATTATTGTTCGGGCTGTAACCCGTCTGGATAAAACTACTGGGGTCTTGACTTTTATCGGTATGGGTCAGCGAACCTTCAATCATCGCGCTAATTGGCGGCAGATTGGATGAACCGCCGCTCATGGTATAGCCGCCCAGTTTGAATTCACGGCCAAAAGGTGTCAGGTTTGCGCCAAAAGATTGGGTATGGCACTCGCTGCACGGCTCGCCGGTCTGGCGCGAAAAACTGGGTACGGCAAAAGCGTTATTACAATTAATCAGTGTTATCAACGTTAACAGCCCTAAAATAATAAAGGACTGGCGTGAGTAAACCGTATGGCGAATAAATGGCATGGTTTTTCCTGTGTCTGGCGGGTAGATTAGCCCGTTATGTTTGTTACTGTTCGGGCTTCAATCGTATACTAAAATTATTAAAATAAGGCTAAATTTTTTATGGGAAATGCTTAACTCCACCCGATAGTCCAGAAATTTTTATAGCTTTTAGGGTTTTTCATTCTATTATGAGACAATAATCAGTTTTTCTGCTGCATTATTGCCGCTATTGTCAATGTTGATGGTTTTTTGGACACATGTTAGTACATCTTAAAACACTGGGCTGCCGCTTGAACGAGGCGGAGTTGGAAACATGGGCGCAAGCATTCCAACAGGCTGGACATGGCATTACCCAACAGGTGCAATCCGCCCAGCTGGTCGTGATCAATTCCTGTGCAGTCACCCACGACGCGGCAAGAAAATCGCGTAACCTAATCCGCCGCATTCATCGTGACAACCCTAAAGCCAAATTGGTGGTGAGCGGCTGTTACGCGACACTTAAGCCAGAAGAGGCCTCTGCGTTATTGGGTGTCGATTTGGTGGTCAGCAATAGCGATAAAAACCAATTAGTTGCAAAATCCTTGACTGAATTGGTTTGGGACACCATGCCTTATTTATCGACCGAGCCAGGGCAGGTGTCTTTATTTACGCGCGGGCGGCAACGGGCTTTTGTCAAAGTGCAAGATGGCTGCCGTTACCGTTGCACTTATTGCATTGTCACTGTGGCGCGCGGAGAAGAGGTCAGCCGCCCCATTGCCGCCATTATTGATGAAATCAACGCGCTTTATGCCCAAGGTGTGCATGAAGTGATTTTAACGGGCGTTCATCTGGGCGGTTACGGCAGTGATTTACAGCTGAATTTGGTTGATCTGATAAAAGCCGTGCTGGCGCAAACGCCAATACCCCGCCTACGTCTGGGGTCGCTGGAGCCGTGGGAGTTTTCGGGTGAATTTTTTGAATTGTTTCAAAACCCACGGCTCATGCCGCATTTGCATTTGCCTTTGCAAAGCGGCTCCGATACGGTGCTAAAGCGCATGGCACGGCGCACAAGCACCAGCGAGTTCGGTCTGATCATCAGTCAGTTGCGTGAAAAAATTGCGGATTTTAATATCACTACGGACATTATTGTCGGCTTTCCGGGTGAAAGCGAGCAGGAATGGCAAGACAGTTTAGACTTTATCCAATCGGTTGGTTTTGGTCATATCCATATCTTCACTTATTCCCAACGGGAAGGCACAAGAGCCGCCACCTTGGCAGGGCAAATACCCGATGCCATCAAAAAGCAACGCAGCCAGCAGCTGCATATAATTGCCGAAACTATGAGGCGGCAATTTTACCAAGCCAATTTAGGCAAGCAGTTTAACGTGCTTTGGGAGGGTTACAGTGAAACCTTGCCTAACGGCAAACGGCGCGTGTTTGGCTATACGCCCAATTATTTGCGCGTGGCAGGGCTGATCAATGCAGGCGAAACGGTCGAAAACAAGACCCTTCCGGTTGTGCTGACAACTGTCGAAGAGGAGTATATATCGGCGCAGTGGTTGGCTTCTGTGTAGGTGAAATTGTTATAAGCTTACCCTAACTGAAAACCCAAACAATAATCTTGCAAGCCCTTTACAATAGCTTATGCAATTTATCTGGACTTTGAGATGATTAACTACGAAAAAGATTTTTACGGATGGACACAAGAACAGGCTGGTTTGTTAAGGGCAGGGCGGCTGTTAGATTTGGACATAGCCAACTTAATCGAAGAAATTGAAACAATGGGCAGAAGTGAAAAACGTGAACTACAGAACCGTTTAACTGTCCTGCTTGTTCACTTGCTAAAATGGGCTTTTCAGGCAGAACGTCGCGGACGCAGCTGGCGTTTAACTATCTCAGGCCAGCGTATTAATTTTATGGATGTCTTGTCCGACAATCCCGGCCTTAAGCCGCATCTACCGTTATTGTTGGTCAATGCCTATCGGCTGGCCAGGATCAATGCCGCCAAAGAAAGCGGCTTGGATTTGCGTTCCTTTCCGGACTGTTGCCCATGGACATGGGAACAAATTATGGATGACGACTTTTATCCGGAAACCTAAGCTATTCCATATAAAGCTGTTTGACCCGTTATAACTGCATCAACTACAAAATTTAACATAATACGCATTATGCGAAGTTATTGATGGGTAGAATATAGTACACGACGTCACTGAAGATGAACCAAGGAATGTTTTACAAAAACGACTTTTCATAAAATCAGCGGTTTTTCGAGCTACCCTATAGATTGTCATACAAAATCACGATGACTTATGCTGAACAACGGTGACGTGGGGAACAATCATGACCATAAACTTCCAGTTGTTTTCAGAAAAACCGAAAACCTGACAGTTTTGAAATGTACCTAATACGCTAAGGTTTAAGCGATATGACAGAAAATAAGCAGGAAGAACGCATAATATTTATGCAAAACAGGTCACGGTCAAGCCGCTAAATGGTTAGTGTTTATAACCTGCTTTGTCACCAGAGCCGATTTTAAAACTACTTTTGAAAGGCTAACTTATTGAATTATTTGGGGTGAACGACGGGGCTCGAACCCGCGACAACAGGAATCACAATCCTGTACTCTACCAACTGAGCTACGCTCACCATAATGATGGGTTATCCAAGGGGTGG
>CAIYOW010000053.1 GCA_903927955.1 uncultured Methylococcaceae bacterium
CCAATAGAGCCGTTGTCGGATATGGGGCGCGCCCGCGCCGCTTGCTGTAAGTACCGCCGACCCGATGGCGTAGTTTTCACATTCCATGTCAGCGCATAGATCATCGAGCCAGCCGTGCCTGATGGCGGCAGGTACTTGTTCGCCAAAAATTGTTTGCCAATGGCTTTGCTTAGCGAGTCCGATGAAATGGGGGAGCAAATGTCGCTCATCTTGTTTGCCTTTTTGTTTGCCTGCTTGTGAAAAGGGTTGGCAAGGCAGTGATGCCGTGCAGACGGGTTTGCTTTCAGGCCACCCCGCCATTTGCAGTGCAAGTGGCCATCCACCTATGCCAGCGAAAAAGTGGTGCTGTGTGTAACTTTTCAGGTCACTGGCCTGCACATCGGCTATTGACCTTTCATCAACATCACCCGCCGGTATCAGCCCTGCATGTATCAGCTCCCGCAGCCACGCAGCCGCATGGGGGTCAATCTCGTTGTAGTAGTTCATCGGCATCTTTTCTTGCCTGCATCATTGCGTCCGCCATTTCGTACGCGAATTTGGCGGCTTCGGGCGGGTGACAAATGGTGTTACCCGCAGCAATCGCCACCGCTATGTCAAATTTCATGGCTTCGAGCGCAAAGCGGTCTCTGGTTGTCCATTCACCGTTTAGATAAGACATTGATCGTATTTTTCTGTCAAGCTCACGGTCTTTCTCTTCCAGCAGACTGTCCTTCAGGCTCGTAATTGTCCTGAACCATTTTTTAATCAGTTCAATTTCTTCTTTGTTGAAATGTGTGTTCATTTTAATATCCTCTTCTTGTTTGGGTTTTTATCCATGCCGTTACGGATATTGGCATCTATTCCTGATATATCACCCCATCTAGCCCCCGTTACAGGGCTACCGTGCAGGGTCATTCCGGTAATTGTGGGTTCTTGGTTTGGCAATGACATATCATGGATTCTTTGTGCTGTTTTATTAAACCCCAAAAATAGCAAAATGCCGTAAATTGGATGGCTTACTGTATTGTGGAGTAGCCACAACACATTTTTCTTATTGATTTCCATCTTTAACCTTCGTAAGTGACAGCAAGGCTTCCCTATGCAGCCTAGCCCCTTCAATAGTTGAATGGGCTAATCCCTCCCAAAGACAAATTTTATCGCCATTGTCACCCGCCCACCATTCCCCCGCAATTGTAGGGATGTAGACAGGATAATAGGTCGTCCCGTCTTTAGGTGCTTCCCGCAACGGCTCCGGCACTTCAAAGCCGTTGATATTAATGGTTTTAGGCTTGCGGCGGTATTTTACATCCGGATGGAAACGGGGATTGATACCGAGTTCACTCCACTCATCATCATCTTTCTCTAAACATTCCCACCGCTCCCATGGCGTTTCCGTTTCCATTGCGTCTTGTGCGTATTGGAGCATAAGCTCCGCGTGTATGTGTTTGCCCATAGTTATTTACCTGTTCTGCAAAGGGTCAATATGTTGTGGATATATGCCCATTCGTTATAATTTTTGGCGATTTCAAACTCTTTTGCCAGTTGTGTATGCACCTCTTTCAGCCTTGCATTGTTTTCAGCGCAGACTTCCCAAGCGTATTGCAGTTGCCTCTGTGCAAGTTCGTGCAAATCTATTTTATGGAACATAAATAACCGCCCTTATCAGTTGTTTGTTGTTGCATGGGAGCGGTCTAAGCTCCGGACCTGGTTGTTGCATAGCTTCTCAATCGGCGGTTCTATTTTCTCCCCCCGTTCAACCGCCCTGTAATGCTCGGCGTTCCTTACAGCTTGGGCTTCCAAGGCCAGTTGCCTTGCCTCTTTTGTGGGCTTGCCCGCCGGAAGCCTGATAGATGTTGCTGTCGTGGCGTACCGTGGCTTGCTCCCGTAGTGCAGTGCCGAAAGGTGTTTTCTGGTGTTTTCCGGGCGGTTCATAAGCACTGCACCCCGCCAAACCAGCATTGGTGCAGGTTTACTATTGCCTTAACAGTGATGACCCCCACTGCTATGCTGACAACCCACACACAAAGGCACGACAATGTTTCTTCATTTACGTTTTTCATTTAACCACCCCATAAAGTCTTTTGTTTTTTGCCCTATGCCCAACTGCACAGTGCCGGCGTTCTTTGGATGGGCCGACTTGTCTATATACCCTTCCCTGATCAGCCTGCCCAAACGTGTGTTGGTGGCCGTCCTGCACAGCACACGAAAATTGTCAATCACAGCAGA
>CAIYOW010000054.1 GCA_903927955.1 uncultured Methylococcaceae bacterium
ACCACTGCTTCATCCAAAACACACAGTTTGGCGTAACGTTCCATACCGACGCCCTCACCGGCAATGTGTCGTGGGCAACGATAGATGCCGCCGGTGCGCTGCCCTTTGTCCAGGCAGGGTTCACCACACCGCTTGCCGTTTTCGACACCGATGCCAACATAGCCGCCAATGCTGATGCGTTGGTCAAGGCGGGCGGGCAACTCAACACCGTACAGATTAGCAATTCTTACAAAACGCTCGATTCCACCATCAGCGCGGCGGATGCCATCGCCTTGGCGCCCAAGTTGATGGATGACTTTGGTAATTATGGCGTAGTCTTTCAAAGTATCATCGATACCGCCCAAAATATCTCCGCCCATATCGACCAACTCGAAAGCATGGCATCGCAAATCGCTAAGGGATGGAGCATCGGTATTAGCGACTCCCAAAACCACCTAAGCTTAACAGCGGCACAATACGCCAACGACTTGTCCGTACTACAAAATATGGGGCCCATATATACTATGACTATCGCTAATGTCAGTGCTGCTAATGCCGCTACTGTTCTGGCCAGCAAGGTTCTATCGAACTATAACGGGAGCGTTGTCGGTACGGTTAGTGCCATTTCGCTATTGGACAGTACTGCCAATGTGTTGACCAAGTTGGATTCGCTGCAAGCCAACGCCGCCAAGCTGTCAGGTATTACCCTGACCGATAAGACCACCCCGACCCTCGCCATTAAAGCCAGCCAGTTGATCAACGACTCGGCGGTACTGGCCAAAATCGGCACGGCTTACAAATTGGGTGTCAGCGGCGAGTCGGTGGCGAATGTAGTCACCGACCTGAAGAACAGCCATGTCACTGCGATTGGCGTGACGGACAGTGCCGCCCATGTGTTGACCAAGCTGGATTCGCTGCAAGCCAACGCAGCCAAACTCAGCGGCATCACCCTGACCGACAGCGGCATCCCGACTTTGGCGGTCTCAGCCCAACAGTTCGCCAATGATGCGGCGGTGCTGGCCAAAATCGGCACGGCTTACAAATTGGCACTGACCGATAAAGGCACCCCCACCATTACCTTGACGGCTAGTCAATTCAGTCAAGATACCGCTCTGCTGGGCAAGATCAGCACACCTTACAACTTGGGCATCAGCGGCGAGTTGGCGACCAAAGTGGCAGTGGATGTCAAGAACAGCCATGTCACCACCATCGGCTTAGTGGACAGCGCGGCCAATATCAGTGCTAATCTGAGTGTCTTGGCAAGCAACCTCGGCAAGCTGTCCGGCATCACCCTGACCGACAAAGCCACCCCTACGTTGTCTTTGACCGCCGCGCAAGTAACCGGCGACTTAGGTGTGCTGAACGCCATCAAATCACCTTATTTGTTGTCGGTGAAGGACACGGTGGCGAACCTCAACAGCTTGGCACTGGGCGGTGTGCATAACAGCCAGATAGAAATCATGCCCACTTCGCTGCTCGCCACGCTGACTGAGAATACACAAATCACCAACCTGAACTTGTCGCAGATCAACCTTACTGGGTTTTCAATCACCGAAAAGGTTTACCACGGCACAGGTACGGAAGTGGACATTGTCAACAGCAAGGGTGTGATTACTAATCAGCTGTTGTTCACCCACGACACTGAAAGCCAGTTGCATTTGTTGGGTACTGGCAGCGCCGTTGTGCATGTGATGTAGGCGGTTTTTTTGGGCGAAGCTAGGTATATGGCTTCGCCCAGCCAATGGCTTTGGGTTGCAGGCTTTAGTAACACGGTTGCCCCGTATTGCGCTACCCTCCATACGAGCTACTTTTTTTGCCTTTTGCATTAACCCGGCCAATATAACTACCGATAAGCTTTGCTGCGGTTCCCGACTTTAACCAGCAAAATAATTAAAGAGTATTTTTGTGTAACGTTCATAAAATCCAAGGATTTAAAATTTCCACACCCGTCGGTGCAAAATCTGCCACATTGCGGGTAACCACCGTTATGCCATGTACCAACGCGGTAGCCGCAATCAAGGCATCACGATCTGAGCGTGGATCAGGTACATGCAGTTTGGCGCAACATAACGCCACAGCCGTGTCCACAGGCAAAATACGACCATCAAAGGCAGGCAATACATGATGATTTAACCATGTTCTCAACAATGCGCCCTGTGTACTATCACGCCGTTCAAGCTGACCAATTCCGATTGACAATTCCAGCACGGTTATTGCTGATACAAACAAGCTGCCTGTCGGAATACGCTCTGCCCATGTGATAACGTTTGGAGCTGCTTTACCGGATTTAGCCTTCCTTAGCTCTGAAACCACATTCGTGTCAAGCAAGTACATCAGAAGTCAACAGTTTGAAATAATTGACCTGTTAGACGGGGTGGCTCAAACTCAATATCGGGTAATGCCGGCATGGCCAATTGCTCAACTATGCTCACCTGATTGCTGGTGAGTTTTCTGTAATCCTCAATCGTTAGTAAAACATGGGCAGGCCGCCCACGATCTGTGATTAACACGGGACCGTTACGCGCCGCTTTTTTGGCTTTGCCGACATCTTGATTTAACTCACGACTGGATAATGTGGTTATGCTCATAACGATCTCCCTACAAAAGTAGTTACGTTACTACAATTGTTCTGTTTTGCCAATTTATGGGTTGTCCGATCATTACATTCACGTCAATGGTATCGATATGTTCTACCAATAACGGGCTATACCTTTCAGCAAAATGGCATTGGTAATTTTGGATAGCTTTTGTTTTTATGTATATGAACTTAAAGCATGAAATACGAAAAACCTATACTTAATCAGCAATGCCCATATTGGGATGCGTTTGGCAATGGGGGTGGCTTTGGCGGACAGAAATGTCATCACACAGGTTTGCCCACCCGACCCTGCAACGGGAATGACCAAGCAGGTGGTGATGCCTGCTTTTTGCGCTTCCAATCCCCTTTAGTCAACTTTCAGCTAATTCTGCTTGAAGCCAGTCCATTTTGGCGGGTTTTGGGTATACTTTAACCTAATAATCCTATTTTTATCCGTTAGTTAATATTGTGTCAAATATTTATATTTTTGATATTTGACACTTTATAAGTCATAAATTGGGGCATATTTGTCTGTTGACATGTACGACTTACCGCCGTACACTCAAAAAAAGAATTGAGGTTAGCCATGATGACACAAGAAAAACATCGTACCGCCCGAGTTGAAGCACGGATTGCCCCTGATGCCCTTGCCTTGGTTCGCCGTGCTGCCGAACTCCAAGGGCGTAGTGTCAGTGATTTTATGGTTACTGCAGCACAGGAAGCCGCCAACAGGACTATAGAAGAAACCAATATCATCCGCTTATCAGCGGAAGATCAGCTCCGCTTTTATGAGCTTCTGCTTAACCCGCCCGCCCCGTCACCTGCCATGCTCAAGGCTTTTGAGCGTCACCGCGAGCTTTTGGGCAGCGGGTGATAGCAAGGTTTCGCATAGAGCTACTTTCCGGTGAACATAATCGCTCTGCCTTTAGCTGTGGAGTCCTTGCCCTTGACCGTTACTTGAAGGAACAGGCGAGCCAAGATGTCCGCCGCCGTGCGGCTTCTTGCTATGTTGCCATAGACAACAGCAGCGATTCCCTGGCAGGTTACTACACGCTTTCTGCCGCTTGCACACCGTTGAATGAACTGCCAGCCCAGCTTACCAAAGGGCTTCCCCGTTATCCGTCTGTCCCCGTCGCTTTGCTCGGTCGTCTAGCCGTTGATGCCACCTTTCAAGGGTGTGGTCTCGGTGCGACCCTCTTGGCAGATGCCACCCTCCGTGCCTTGCGTTCCGAGGTTGCCGTTGCCGCCCTCGTGGTCACCGCCAAAGATGAGCAAGCCGAAGCCTTCTACCGCTACCATAATTTTTTGAATTTTGGTAGCCTTCCACATCGGTTGATATTGCCCATTGCGGGCTATAAACCTGTCCTATCAAACTAACTGACTTATCACCAAGCCTTGCTGAGCTGCCACGCTGGGCCTGGGTTTGCTTCTCCAAGACTTCAATCAAGGCGGCAGTGTGGGTGATCACCAAATCCGGCGTTTCCCCCGGTGGCTTTTAACGCATGCAGCTGGTTTTTGGCCTGCGTTTTCAGCGCGTAGGTTGGGGCGTACCCAAGGGCATAAAAGGTCTGAACAAAACTGCTTTTAAAGTTTTGTAGCCATATCCTCCTAAAAAATTTTAACCCTGAGTCATTTTTGCTCATTTTTAGTCAACTTTCAGCTAATTCTGCTTGAAGCCAGTCCATTTTGGCGGGTTTTGGGCATACTTTACCCTAATAAGCCTATGTTTATCAGTGATTTAATATTGTGTCGAATGTCTTGCATTGTTTCCGTGTTGACATTTGCAACACATTTGGTTAATACTAGAATTCAGATTGATTTAACCGAGCTTAAGTTTATGAGAACAGAACACGCACCCGCCGAAGTGAATATCCATTTGCGGGCTAAGGCACACGACAGATTGCTGATTGACCAAGCAGCCGAATTGCTTGGTTTTAACCGCTCACAATTTATGATGGCATCGGCACTGAAAGAAGCAAAAAGCGTAATTCTTGACCAAACTTCAATTTATGTGGACAACAAGACATTCCAAAAAGTCTTGGATTGGTTAGACACACCCGCAACAGAAGAACAAATTGAAGGTATGAAACGCTTGAAAGCAACCAATCGTGAATGAATTTACCAGGCCCCACCCGCTGACCGCAAAGCATGATACGGAGGATTTTTGGTCTGGTGAAGAAACAGTAGATAGTTGGTTGCGGGAACGGGCATTGGACAACATGGCTGCATCGGCAAGCCGAACCTATGTCATTTGTCCGCCTAGCTCCCGTAAGGTGATTGGCTACTATGCCATTTGCATGGGGCAGATTTTTAACCAAGAGGTTATCGGCTCCATGCGTAGGAATATGCCCCGCCAGATTCCAGCGGTGATTCTTGGGCGTTTGGCTATTGATGAGAAATGGCAGAGGCAAGGGCTAGGCAAGGAATTGCTTCAAGATGCCGTACAAAGGTCTATCCGTGCAGCCCAGGAAATTTCCGCCCGCCTTCTGATTGTTCATGCCATTTCCACAAATGCAGAGGCTTTTTATTGCCATTATGGGTTCACCCGTCTACCGACCGACACGCCTACTTACGCCCTTGACCTTGTCAAATTTGCCACCTTTCCAGAGTAAACCCCTCATAAAATAAAAAATAAATTGTGTCGAATGTCTTGAATTTTGGCACAAGACACAATAGCCATAACAGAATACAGAATCGTTGCAATGGCAACCGCACCATTTGACAGCCCAGCCATTTGCAACCGCTAAAAAAACGCTTTTAGCACCAGCGAGATGACACCAGCCAAGATCACGCCTAGCATCCATCGGGGTTGACAAACATAAGCAGATTGCCCATACTTTATGTATCAATTGATACTCTAAGGAGTACAACATGGTTTTGGTTACGCCTGAACAGATTGCCGCCATTATGGCACTGATGCCCCTGCCCCATTCCTTCGCCGAACTTGACCGGTTAGTGTCTGCTGGGTTACCCAAACAAGCACTCAAAGCGAGCGTTGAACGCGTGTGCAGTAGTGCCGAAGAACGCAAACAACTGTTGCACCGAATTATCCCTGAAGCAACCTATAAACGCCGACGGGATAAATTAATCGGTGAAGAGTCGGGGCGTACTGAACGCCTTGCCAGAATCTATGCCACAACTCAGTATGTTTGGAATTCTGATGATGACGCGAGGGCTTTCCTGCATACACCCCATCCCATGCTACAAGACCAGACGCCGCTTGACGTTTCGCTGACAGAACTAGGGGCCCGTCGTGTAGAAGAGCTGTTGTGGAAGCTGTATTATGGCTTGGCGGCGTAGTGCGGATTTTCCGCATTGCTGACGCGCGCCACCCCATTTGGGATGGCACGGGAGCAGCGCTGGTCGGTGGTCGCTGGAACAGTCCCAGCAAAGCAGTCATTTATGGCTCATTAAGCTACGCCTGTGCCATGCTAGAGATACTCGCCCACGCCAATATTGGACGCATCCCTTCGTCACATCGGTTTGTTATTGCACAAGTACCCGATCATGTAGCCATAGAAAAACCCGATGCAACTGACCTGCCTATCGGTTGGGACCATGAAGGCATGGCAGTTAGCAGGGCGTTTGGCGACCAATGGTTAACTGAAAACCGGAGCGCGGTATTAATTGTTCCGTCTGTAGTGGCGCGGCTGGACAATAATGCCTTGGTCAATCCCCAACATCCTGATACCCAACACTTGCTGATTAGTCAAAGCGAACCGGTGTTGTGGGACAAGCGGCTGTTTGCAAAACCATCTTCTTGGGTTGCGGGCAACAGTTAAAAATTAATATTAGTTTGCACCCAGAACTTTTGCTAAAAAAGCCATAACAGCAGAAAAGTACATTTGTTTTTTGCCAATGCTGGCTTCATCCTATACAATGGCTCATCCAAAACCGTACAGTTATTATGCTAGTAGCAGGTTTGACCTAGACAAGCCCCGTGTCCGGCACTTGGTCAACCTCAAAACCCTCCCATCAAGGCCATGCCTACATTCGATTTTACTCGCCAAACAGCGGTGACAGAAAAACACCCTCCGTTGCTTCTACTTGACAGCAAACCAACCGCTATTGACTGATGGACAACTGGACACTGGTTATCAATGTTGGCAGCACGTCGGTAAAAACGGGATTATTTACCGCTGACTTGGAGCTTAAGGCCGCGCTTAATGCCAGCCAGAACAGCACCGAATGGGCTATTGACGGGCAAGGCTTGGATGGCGGTGCGGTGACGGCAAGCCAGCCACTGACCAGCCCCATAAGCACCTTAGTTGCTGGTTTGCTGCACAATTGGCGTTGCTTGTTGCAGTCAGCGGGGATTACATTGACCGCCATTGGGCATCGGGTGGTGCATGGCGGCCCCGATTTTCAAACCCTGACCCCTATCACGCCGCGTTTTTTGGAATGCTTGGGCAAGCTCGATGCTTATGCCCCTTTGCATAACCCTGCCAATCGGTTAGGCATCAGCTTGGCGGGCGAAATATTTCCTGCAACCGCCCAATTTGCGCTATTCGATACGGCATTTCACCGTTCTATCCCAGAACTGGCCAGCCGCTACGCCATACCGCCGCAATTATGCGAAAATGTCCAATTTCATCGCTTTGGTTTTCATGGCATTTCTTGCCAGCATAGTTTAAGCCGTGCGGCAACCGTGCTGGGCCGTGATGAGCAGGCACTTAATTTAATCATTTTGCACTTGGGCGGCGGTGCCAGCATCACTGCCGTTAGTGCGGGTAAGAGCATTGACACCTCAATGGGCTTTTCGCCATTGGAAGGCTTGATTATGGCAAGCCGTAGCGGCGATTTGGATCCTGCCATTATCCTGACCTTGCAGCAGCAGGGGTGGTCTGCGCAACAACTGGACAATCTGCTAAACCACCAAAGCGGCTTACAGGGTCTGTGTGGCGCAACCGATATGCGCACTATCATTAACAATGCGGCTGGAGGTGATGCTAAGGCAAAACTGGCCATTGACATGTTTTGTTACCGCATAAAAAAATATATTGGCGCATACTACGCGGTGTTAGGCAAACCCCACGCGCTGGTTTTTACCGGAGGCATCGGCGAACATGCCCCAGTCATCAGGGCAAACATTATTGACGGGCTGGAATCCTTGGGTTTTTTCTTGGATGCCCATGCCAACCAAACCTGCCAAAACAACAGCGATATTAGCCAGCCCACTGGCGATATACGGATACTGGTGGTCCATGCCGAAGAAGAGCGTGAGATTGCCAGACAAATCAATAATTTTCAAGCGGCAACACTAACCAAGCAAGCAAGAGGATGAACTAATGGAAAACATACTAACGGCTGAATTGCTGGAAACGATGGATGCCTATTGGCGGGCCGCCAATTACCTGTCTGTCGGGCAAATTTATCTGCTCAACAACCCCCTACTAAAAGAACCCTTGTCCTTAAAGGACATCAAACCGCGTCTACTGGGACATTGGGGCACCACACCGGGCCTTAACTTTATCAACGTACATGTTAACCGCTTGATAAAAGCCCATGATCTGAACATGATCTTTATCTGCGGGCCAGGCCACGGTGGCCCGGCAATGGTGGCAAATGCCTGGCTTGAAGGCACTTACAGCGAATACTACCCGAATGTGCCGCAAGACCTAGAGGGCATGCAAGCCCTATTCAAACAATTTTCTTTCCCGGGCGGTATCCCTAGCCATGTGGCACCGGAAACACCGGGTTCTATCCATGAAGGCGGTGAATTGGGCTACGCGCTATCCCATGCTTACGGCGCGGTGTTCGACAACCCTGATTTAATCGCCTGTTGTGTGGTGGGCGATGGCGAAGCGGAAACTGGGCCCATGGCTGCCGCTTGGCATTCCAACAAATTCCTGAACCCCGCCACGGATGGCGCGGTGTTGCCGATATTGCACCTGAATGGCTATAAGATTGCCGGCCCTACCCTGCTCAGCCGGATTGATGAAGATGAGCTGATTAAGCTGTTTGAAGGCTATGGCTACCGCCCTTATTTGGTGGAAGGCAGCGATCCGGAAATTGTCCATCCGCGCATGGCCAGTGTATTGCACCAATGCTTTGAAGAAATTAAAGCCATCCAGCACGATGCCCGTCATGGGGAAATAAACGAAAGACCCACTTGGCCTATGGTGATTTTACGGACACCCAAGGGCTGGACTGGTCCCGCCGTGGTCGATGGCAAAAAAACCGAAGGCTCTTGGCGTTCGCACCAAGTGCCGTTGGCAAATATGGCTGACCACCCCGAACACGTCACTCTGTTGGAAAACTGGCTGAAAAGCTATCGCCCTGAAGAGCTGTTTGACGAATCCGGCAAGCCAATTGCCAAACTACTGGACTTGGTGCCGCATGGACACCGACGCATGAGTGACAATCCGCACACTAATGGCGGCCTGTTGCTACGCGACTTGCGCTTACCGGATTTCCGCGATTATGCCGTTGCCGTTGCCAGCCCCGGTGCAGTAGATGAAGAAGCCACGCGCATCATGGGGCGGTTTTTGCGTGATGTTATGCGCCAAAATATGGAACAAGGCAATTTTAGGGTGTTCGGCCCTGATGAAACCGCTTCCAACCGTTGGGACGCGCTGTTTGAAGTGACCAACCGCACCTGGATGGAAACCATTTATGCCGATGACACCAGCCTGGCACAAGATGGCCGCGTCATGGAAATATTAAGCGAACACACCTGCCAAGGTTGGCTGGAAGGATATCTGCTTACCGGACGGCATGGCTTTTTCTCATGTTATGAAGCGTTTATCCATATTGTCGATTCCATGTTCAACCAACATGCCAAATGGTTGAAAACCTGTAACCACATTCCTTGGCGCCGACCAGTGGCATCGTTAAATTACCTGCTCACCTCACACGTCTGGCGACAGGACCACAATGGTTTTTCGCACCAAGACCCCGGTTTTATTGACCATGTGGTCAACAAAAAAGCCGAAGTTATCCGCGTGTTCTTGCCACCCGATGCCAACACCTTATTATCAGTGACCGACCATGTGCTGCGTAGCCGCAACTATGTCAATGTCATTGTCGCCGGTAAGCAACCCGCCCCACAATGGCTAAGCATGGATGCCGCCGTTAAGCATTGCGAAGCGGGCATCAGTGTTTGGGATTGGGCCAGCAATGACTGCGGTGAAGAACCCGATGCGGTAATGGCCTGTGCCGGTGATGTGCCGACCTTAGAAACGCTGGCGGCGGTGGATTGGTTGCGCCAAGCCGTGCCGGAGCTGAAAATCCGTGTCATCAATGTCGTAAACCTGATGAAACTGCAACCGCCCCACGAACACCCCAATGGCTTGCCGGATGCCGATTTTGATGACTTGTTCACCCGCGACAAGCCGGTTATCTTCGCCTATCATGGCTATCCTTGGCTTATCCATCGCCTGACTTACCGCCGTAATAACCACGCCAACCTGCATGTGCGTGGTTACAAAGAAGAAGGCACCACCTCCACGCCTTTTGATATGGTGGTGATGAATGAACTGGACCGTTTCCATTTGGCAATGGATGTGATTGACCGGCTACCCGCTTTGCAGCATAAGGCTGTTTATCTGAAACAGACCTTGCGTAATAAGTTGGTGGACCACAATCATTACATCCGCCAATATGGTGAAGATATGCCAGAAATCCAGAATTGGCGCTGGCCTGTGGAGGCGACAAAGCCCATTGGTTAACTGTTGATGTGAAAAGCCCCGGTTGTTTTGGCAACCGGGGCTTTTTTGTTTGCGATAGGCTTGGCTGAGCCTCGGCTTATGCCGGAAAATACGCTCGAAGGATTAATGCCAAGATTCCACCCACCAGCAATCCCATCATCCATTTCAACAAACTTAGTTCACCCATCAGGCGCGTATCGATGCGGTCAATGTTAATGATGTCTGTTTTGGTGGCAAGTTGGGATTCTAGCGTTTCTGCAAAGACACCTTGTAAGGCTTCTGCTTCTGCTTCTGCTTCCGCTTCCGCTTTGGCTTGAAGGTCAGATGCCAGCGGCTTTAAGTTTCAAGCCAAACCCTGCTCAGTATCCAACACCAATTGAGTGGTTTGCAGCACAGTGTCAGGATTCAAGCTCATCGAATCAATACCGCAACTGACCAAAAATTGTGCCATTTCTGGGTAGTCGGAAGGAGCTTGTCCGCACAGGCCACAGTGGCGATGGTTGCGATGCGCACCGGTTATCGCCAGCCGTATCATTTCCTTGACCCCCGCATCCCGTTCGTCAAAACTTTCGGCAACAATCGCCGAATCGCGGTCTACGCCCAAGGTCAATTGGGTCAGGTCGTTGGAGCCGATGGAAAAGCCGTCAAAATGTTCAGAAAATGCGTCAATTTGAATGACATTGTTAGGTATTTCGCACATGACGTAAATTTCTAAGCCATTTTCGCCGCGCTTAAGCCCGAGTTCTGCCATATAGTCCAGCACCCGCTTGGCTTCGTCGATACGACGGCAGAACGGTATCATTAAAATCACATTGGTTAGCCCCATATCTTGCCGTACCCGCTTCATGGCGGCACATTCCAGTGCAAAACCTTCGGCGTAAGCGGGGTGGGTGTAACGGGATGCACCACGGAAGCCGATCATGGGGTTTTCTTCAGAAAACTCGAACCATTGCCCGCCCAACAACGTGGCGTATTCGTTGCTTTTAAAGTCGGACATGCGCACCACCACCGGTTTGGGATAAAACGCGGCGGCAATAGTGCCGACCCCTTCGGACAGCCGTTCAATGAAAAAATCGCTTGCCGTGGCATGGTTGCGGGTCAGTTGGGTCAGTTGTTCCAGTTCGTCGGCATCTTGTACCCGTTCAGGATGCAACAAGGCCATCGGGTGCGCCTTGATGTATTCGGTGATAATAAATTCCATACGCGCCAAACCCACACCGTCATTGGGCAAGAAGCTGGTCTTAAAGGCCAGTTCAGGGTTGCCCATATTCAGCATAATCTTGGTTTTGGGGCGTTTTAGGGCGGACAGGTCGGTGCTTAGAATGGCAAAATCCAGTAGGCCATCATAAACTTTGCCGTTGTCGCCTTCGGCACAGGACACCGTTACCAGCGATTGGTCTTTAATGGTGGTGGTGGCGTTGTCGCAACCAATCACGGCGGGTACACCCAGTTCACGGGAAATGATTGCAGCGTGGCACGTCCGGCCGCCACGGTTGGTGACGATAGCCGAAGCTATTTTCATGATCGGTTCCCAGTCCGGCGTGGTCATATCGGCCACCAACACATCGCCCGGCTTAAAACTGTCCAGTTGCCCGACATGGTCAATAATGCGCGCCCTGCCCTGTGCAATTTTGCTGCCCACGGCATGACCGGTGACAATGGCCTTGCCCTTTTCTTTAAGTTGATATTGCTCCAGCATCATGCCGTTGAGTTGTGACACCACCGTTTCTGGACGGGCTTGTACTATGTACAGCTTGCCATCCAGGCCATCTTTGGCCCATTCCATGTCCATCGGCTTGGCGTGTCCGGCTTTGTCGCTGTAATGTTGCTCGATTTTTAGGGCATAATCGGCAAGGGTCAGCACGTCGTTGTCATTCAGGCAGAAACGTTGCCGTTCTTCTTCGGAAGTGACAATATTGCGGGTCGGTTCGCGGGTACGCCCGTCGCTGTAAACCATTTTTATTTTTTTGGCACCCAGGCTGCGTTTTAACACCGCACGGTGTCCTTGGCTGAAAGTGGGCTTATGGACGTAAAATTCATCAGGATCAACCGCCCCTTGCACGACATTTTCGCCCAAGCCATAAGCGCCGGTGATAAACACCACATCACTAAAGCCGGATTCGGTATCTAACGAGAACATCACGCCGCTGGCATCCAAATCGGAACGCACCATTTTCATGATGCCGATGGATAAGGCCAGTTTGAAATGGTCAAAACCTTGGTCAATGCGGTAATGGATGGCGCGGTCGGTGAACAAGCTGGCAAAGCAGCGTTTACAGGCTTCCAACAGGGCTTGTTTGCCGCGTATGTTCAAATAAGTGTCTTGTTGTCCGGCAAAGCTGGCGGTGGGCAGGTCTTCGGCAGTGGCGGAACTACGCACGGCAACACTCAGGCTGTCGCCGTATTGGCTTTGCAGTTGCGTGTAAGCCGCCAAAATCTGTTGCACCAAATCTTCCGGCAAAGGGGCTGCGTAGATAATTTCCCGTGCTTTTAGGGCGCGTTTGGCAAGGTCGTTGACATCGTCGGGGTTTAAGCCATCCAAGGCTTGGTGTAAAGCTGTCCAGCCATCGGCTTGGTCGAGCAAGTAACGGTAAGCTTCGGCAGTAATGGCAAAACCGTTGGGGATGAGGATGCCTTGCGGGGTGAGTGCTTGGTACATTTCCCCTAATGAGGCGTTTTTGCCGCCCACCAAGGGGATATCATCTATGCTTAGCTCATTGAACCAGCGGATGTAATTGTTATTGTTCATTTTGGCTCTCCTGTTTTTGTGGGCCATGCCTATTGTTTTGATTGCCTTATTATTGATTTACTTGGGTTTATCTTAAAACGCCGGGTGGGCAGGAATAATTGTCCAATACTTGGATATAGTTCGCCCGCTCGTAGGCGCTGGGGTCAATGGCGTGTTGTTGGCTAACGCTACCTTTCAGTTGGCTGACGGATTGGTAGCCATGTTCGTCCAGCCAGTGTTGCATAGCCGCCAACAAGCCAGTGATATGCTCCGGCCCATGTGCCAGTAGTACGCTGCACAGTTGCACGGCATCAGCCCCGGCCAGCAGTGCTTTCAATATGTCCGGCATGGTATGGAAACCGCCGGTGACCGCCAACGACACGTTGACCCGACCGTGCATTAAGGCTGTCCAACGGATACGCAATAAGGCTTCGGCAGGTGTGGACAGTTCCAATTTTGGCACTACTTGCAGGGTGTCCAGATCAATATCGGGTTGGTAAAAGCGGTTGAACAGCACTAGGCCATCTGCTCCGGCTTGCTCAAGCCGTTTGGCAAAATGTACGGGCGAGCTGAATTGTGCCGACAGTTTTACGGCAATCGGTAGGCGGATATGGCGTTTGAGTTCCTGCAAAATATCAATATAGCGGTTTTCCACGCTGTTGCTGTCTTCGTTGCTGTCCGTCGGCATGTAGTAGCTATTAAGCTCCAAGGCATCCGCACCAGCTTCTTGCAAGGCCCGGCCGTATTCCAGCCAGCCCCCCAGAGAAGTGCCGTTCAGGCTGGCGATAACGGGGATTTTCAGGCGGATTTTCAGTTTTTGCAGATGTTCCAAGTATTGTTCTTGGTAAGTTTGCAAGTTAGCAGGCAGCGGATGGAAAGAATCCGCCTCGCCGTGACCGATGGCTTGTTGGAAAAAAAACCGCGCATGATGTTGAGTTTCAGCAGTGATTTTTTCTTCGAACAGCGAATACATGACCAATGCGGATGCTCCGGCATCTTCCAGCCGTAAGGCACTGGCGAGGTCTTTGCTGAGCGGTGAGGCGGAAGGTACTAGCGGATTAGCCAGTGCTAAGCCGAGGTAGTGGGTGCTTAAATCAGCCATTTTGGTTCTCCGCTTGGGATGGTGCCTGTTGGGTTTGTGCCTTGGCAGCCGCAACGGAAATGCTGTCATCCCAGCTGAGTTCGGCCAGTTGTTTGTAATAATGGTAGCGGCGTTTGACATCTTGCTGGGCTTGCGCCAAAAACGCTTCCGCCGCCTCCGGTTGGCTTTGCCATAACATGCTAAAACGGGTTTCGCTCATGACAAAATCACGGTAGGGGATAGACGGTTCGGCAGAATCCAAATGCATAGGATTTTTGCCTTGTTTGGCTTTGCCCGGGTCAAACCGGAACAACGGCCAATGCCCGCTTTTGACTGCCAAGTTTTGTTGGCGGTGGTTGTTGGACAAGTCCACACCATGCGCTATGCAAGGGGCGTAGGCAATAATGATGGAGGGGCCATCATGCGCTTCGGCTTCGAGGAATGCCGACAGGGTTTGGGTGTCTTTACCTGCATAAGCGACATGGGCCACATAGACGTTGGGGTAATCCATTGCCAATAAAGCCAAGTCCTTTTTGGCAGTGGCTTTACCGCCCGCCGCAAATTTGGCCACGGCACCTAAGGGTGTGGATTTGGAGGTTTGTCCGCCGGTATTGGAATACACTTCCGTATCCAGTACTAAAATGTTGACGTTGCGTCCGCTAGCCAATACATGGTCAAGGCCACCATAGCCAATATCATAAGCCCAGCCATCGCCGCCGATAATCCAGACGCTTTTTTTGCACAGATTGTCGGCCAATGCCAGTAACGTTCGGGCGTTATCGTCGTTTAAGCCCGCCAAGCGTTGCTTCAGTTCGGCAACACGGGCGCGTTGTTCATAAATGCCCGCTTCATCGGATTGGTCGGCATTGATAATCGTGCCGACCCACTCTGTGCCCAATTGCCCACTTAAAGCGGTCAATAATTCCTTGGTGTACTCAGTTTTCTTGTCGATGGCTACACGGATGCCCAAGCCAAATTCGGCATTGTCTTCGAACAGCGAGTTGTTCCAGGCAGGGCCGCGGCCTTCGGCGTTTTTCGCCCACGGCGTGGTCGGCAGGTTGCCGCCATAAATGGATGAGCAGCCGGTGGCGTTGGCAATCACCATGCGATCACCAAACAATTGCGAAGCCAATTTTAAATAAGGAGTTTCGCCACAACCGACACAAGCGCCGGAGAATTCAAACAACGGTTGCAGCACCATTGAACCTTTAATAGTGTTGGTTTTGAGCAAGCGGCGGTCATATTCCGGGATGCTCAGAAAGAATGCCCAATTGACCCGTTCGGCTTCCCGCAACGGTTCTTGTGGCTGCATGTTGAGCGCCTTGCGGCTGGCGTTGGATTTGTCGCGGATTGGGCAAATATCCACACACAAAGTACAGCCCGTGCAATCTTCGGGGGCGACTTGGTAGCTGATTGCCAGCCCTGCGGGGAAGTCTTTGCCCAGCATATCGGCATGTTTGAAGCTATCCGGTGCATTGTCCAGCACATCGGTGGGGTATATTTTGCTGCGGATAACACCATGCGGGCAAACCATCACACATTTACCACATTGGGTGCATAAGTCGGTTTCCCATACCGGTATTGCCAAGGCCAGATTACGTTTTTCGTAGGCGGCAGTGCCGGTAGGGAATGTGCCGTCAATAGGCAAGGCACTGACCGGCAAGCTATCGCCTTGTCCGGCAATGATACGGGCGGTGACGTGCTTTACAAAGTCGGGGGCATTGGCAGGAATGCGCGAGGCAATCGCTTGTTCAGCCAGCAAAACGGGCGTTGTAGGATAAACAACGGGGTGCAAATTAGCCAATGTTTCATCAATGGCCTTAAAATTCAATTCAACAATACGCTGGCCTTTTTTGCCATAGGTTTTTTGTACGGCATGTTTAATGGCTGCCAAGGCATCTGCTTGCGGCAACACGCCAGAAATGGCAAAAAAGCAGGTTTGCATGATGGTGTTGATGTGTTTGCCCATGCCGCAACGTTCGGCAACCGCATAACCATCAATCACATAAAAACGGATATTTTTAGCACGGATTTGTTCCTGCATCCGTGCCGGTAGCGACGCCCACACCCTATCAGCGGAATGTGGGGTGTTCAGCAAAAACACCGCATTGTCAGCCGCATTGTTGAGCAGGTCATAACGCTCCAGAAAAATCGCCTGATGGCAACCGATGAATTGGGCATCGTTGTCGGCAATCAAATAAGTGGAACGGATAGGTTGGTCACCAAAACGCAGGTGCGAGACAGTAATGGCGCCGGATTTTTTGGAATCGTAGACAAAATAGCCTTGGGCGTATAAATCGGTTTCTTCACCAATGATTTTAATGGTGTTTTTATTTGCCCCCACGGTGCCATCACTGCCCAAGCCGTAAAATAGGGCTTGGAAGCTATTGTGCTGTGCATCGGTGCGGTAGTTGTCATCCCATGCTAGGCTGGTATGGGTCACATCGTCATGGATACCGATGGTAAATTGGTTTTTGGGCCGGGCTTGCAGCAGTTCGTCAAAAACCGCCTTGACCATGCCGGGGGTGAATTCTTTGGAGGACAAGCCATAGCGTCCGCCGATAATCACTGGAAAGCCGGCAAATTTGCTGTGGTTTTGGGCAAGGGCGGTCAGTACATCCTTATAGAGGGGTTCGCCATCCGCCCCCGGTTCTTTGGTGCGGTCCAGCACGGCAATGTGTTTGCAGCTGGCGGGCAAGGCGGCAAGCAAAGCTTCTGGTGAAAAAGGGCGGTATAAACGGACTTTTAAAACGCCCACCGATGCGCCGTTACGGTTGAGGAAATCGACCGTTTCATGCACCGTTTCAGCACCCGACCCCATTAACACCAATACCCGCTCCGCCTGATCTGAGCCAACATAGTCAAACAGCCGGTATCGGCGGCCGGTCAGTTGGGCAAAGCGATCCATAGCGGCCTGTACCAGACCGGGCATGGCCTGATAATGGCTATTGACCGATTCGCGGGCCTGAAAATAAACATCGGGGTTTTGTGCCGTGCCGCGCAATACGGGGCTGTCCGGTGTCAGGCCGCGTTGGCGGTGTGCCTGTATGTCGCTGGCATTCAGCATGGTCCGCAATATTTCATCATCAAGCGCGTAGATTTTGGCTATTTCGTGGGAGGTGCGGAAGCCGTCAAAAAAATGCATGATCGGGATGCGGCTGCTCAGCGTGGCGGCTTGGGCGATCAAGGCAAAATCTTGCACTTCTTGGGGTGAATTGGCACACAACATGGCAAAGCCAGTCATTCTGGCCGCCATCACGTCGCTGTGGTCGCCGAAAATGGACAAGGCTTGACATGCCAAAGAGCGGGCGGCGATATGGAACACGGTCGGGGTCAGTTCTCCGGCAATTTTGTACATATTGGGCAGCATCAGCAGCAAGCCTTGCGAAGCCGTGAAGGTGGTCGCCAACGCTCCGGCTTGCAATGCCCAGTGTATTGCCCCGGCAGCGCCCGCCTCGCTTTGCATCTCAATCACCTGCGGCACCGTACCCCACAAGTTGGCTTGCCCGTGTGCCGACCATTCATCCGCCCATTCGCCCATAGGTGAGGCGGGGGTGATGGGGTAGATGGCGATGACTTCGTTCAGTTTATGGGCAATCGTGGCGGCGGCTTGGTTGCCGTCGAGCGTGACAGTGTGCGGATGTGGCATAACAAGACCTCTTGAATATGAGATTAAGCCAAAGCAATTGTTATTATCTTAAACCTAATAGGGTCTTTGTCGAGGTTAATTTTATCTTGTTCAAGCACAGATCGACTGGACAATGGTGTCCATTAAATCGTGCCGCTGATTGCGCTCTATTCGTCGGTCGGCTAACGTTGAAAAATGCTCTAAAAACGGGGGGGCATAAGCTTTAAGCAAAAATGTCATTGCCATAACCCTATAGTGCATTATTTTTAAATATTTTTATGTGCGTTTGCCCTACAACGGCAACCGCTTTGCTTGCTGTAAATCAGCCCACCCTGCTGTTAATCAGGTATAATGCCACGCAAAGCTACCCAATTAACGTATAGACCCGCTCACGCATGAAGAAACTGCTCTTCCAATTTGACACTGACTTGCATCCTTCTGTTTTTGACACGGTGGTTGGCTACGATGGTGGCGCCGATCATGTTATCGGCTACGGCGGTTTGACCCCGGACACGATCAAACCACTGGTTGAAGGCGCTATTTTTACCCGCCCCCCGAAAGACAAAAAAAACACCGCCATTTTCGTCGGTGGCAGTAATATGCTGGCCGGACAACAATTGTTTACTGCCGTGCAAAGCCATTTTTTCCCCGGCTTTCAGGTCTCGGTGATGCTTGACAGCAATGGCAGCAACACCACGGCGGCGGCGGCGGTTGCCAAGCTGGCCAGCAGCGGCGTTTTACAAGGCAAAAAGGCGGTTGTTTTGGCGGGCACTGGGCCGGTGGGACAACGCGCTGCGGTCATGTTGGCTTTGGAAGGTGCCCAAGTCACCATTACTGGCCGCAATCTTGCCAAAACAACTGATGCCTGCGACCTTATGAAAGCCCGCTTTGGCGTTGATCTGACAGCGGTTGAGGCGTTTGACCATGCGGCCCGTGCCGAGGCGATTGCCGATGCCCATATTGTTATTGCCGCTGGGGCTGCCGGTGTGGAATTATTGTCTGAACAGCACTGGCGCGACAATGCCACCTTGGAAATGATCGCCGATGCCAATGCCACCCCGCCATTGGGGATAGGTGGCACGGATATGATGGACAAAGGCGTGGCACGGCACGGCACAATTATCTGGGGTGCGATTGGTTTTGGTGCGTTAAAACTCGCTTTGCATCGCGCTTGTGTCGCCAAACTGTTCGAGGACAATAAATTGGTGTTGGATGCTGAAAACATCTTCGCCCTTGCCAAGCTTATGGCTTAAGCGGCTTGATGCCCACCTCCAATCGGCTGGCAACCCGTGCCAACGCCCAACGCTTGTTCCAAGCGGGCATTGCCGCCGCCGATCCCTATCTGGCTGTCAAGCACTGTCTGTCGGTATCAAGGCAAAGCTTAGAAATCTTGTTGGATGACGGTGTCCAAACACGCTACGGCGACTGGTCAAGTGTACACCTGATTGCTTTTGGCAAAGCCGCCTGTGCGATGGCAAAAGCGGCGCAAGAACTGTTGCCCGCGCATTTGTTAGCCAGCAAAGGGCTGGTTGTCACTAATTATGATAATGTAAGCCCGATAGACACTATTGATGTATTGGGGGCGGGGCATCCGTTTCCCGATGCCAACGGTCTGCTAGCTGCACAACGCATTGCCGAACAAGCCCGACGGGCACCAGCAAACGATTTGGTGCTGGTGCTGGTCAGTGGCGGCGGTTCGGCACTTATCCCCTGCCCTGTTGCTGGCATCAGTTTACAAGATAAGATAGACACCACCGGGCTATTGCTGGCCTCAGGGGCAACTATTAATGAAATCAATTGTGTACGCAAGCATTTGTCACAACTGAAAGGCGGCGGTCTGGCTCGTTTGATTGCCCCGGCGGATTGCCACGCGCTGATTTTATCGGATGTGCTGGGTGACGATTTGAGTGCCATTGCCAGCGGCCCCACCGTACCAGATAGCAGCACTTACGCCGATGCCGTGGCACTGCTAACCAACAAGAAACTCTGGCAGCGGTTGCCCTTAACCGTGCAAAAGCATTTACAGCAAGGTGCAGAGGGTCGTCTGGACGAAACACCTAAACCTAATAACCCGTTGTTCAATACTACCGGCCATACCTTGATTGGCAGTAATGGCATTAGCCTGAAAGCCGTGCATCAAGCAGCCTTGGCACTGGGCTATGAGTGCCTGATTTATAGCGAACAATTGACCGGTATTGCTTCTGAACAGGCCCGGCAACTGGCGAAAACTGCCAAAGATATGCTGACCAACGGCCTAACCCGCCCCACCGCCGTGCTTGCCGGTGGCGAAACCACTGTTATGCTGACAGGCAATGGCAAGGGGGGGCGCAATCAGGAAATGGCTTTGGCCTTTGCCATAGCCGCCAGAGAGTGCGGGCTAAACAGCCCGTGGGTTTTTCTGAGCGGCGGCACTGACGGGCGCGATGGCCCGACCGATGCGGCGGGTGGCTTGGTCGATAACGGCACATTGCAACGCATGGTGGCAAGCGGCATTGACCCCCAAGCTGCCTTGGACAACAACGATTCTTATACGGCGCTTAAACATTCGCAAGACCTGTTGACGACCGGTGCCACCGGCACTAATGTCGCTGACTTGCAAATTTTATTGCTCCATCCCCATTCTTAACACTTTCCCCTTCAGGAGAACACCATGTTTACAGCATCCATGACCATCTCTGGTTTTGACGACGATTTGTTTTTGGCAATGGAAGAAGAACGCCAACGCCAAGAAGACCACATTGAGTTGATCGCCTCGGAAAATTACGCCAGCCCACGCGTCATGCAAGCATTAGGGTCGCAATTGACCAACAAATATGCCGAAGGCTACCCAGGCAAACGTTATTATGGCGGCTGTGAATTTGTTGATAAGGTAGAACAACTGGCAATAGACCGCGCCAAGGCATTGTTTGGCGTGGATTATGCCAATGTGCAACCGCATTCTGGCTCACAAGCCAATATGGCGGTGTTGATGGCCATGATGCAACCGGGTGACACCTTGTTGGGCTTAAGCCTTGCCGATGGCGGTCATTTGACCCACGGTGCAAAACCCAACTTTTCCGGTAAATTATATAATGCCGTGCAGTATGGTCTAGACCCTGAGACCAGTGAAATCAACTACGCGCAAGTGGAAGCGCTGGCCTTGGAACATAAGCCCAAAGTGATTATCGCCGGATTCTCGGCTTATTCAAGAATCTGGGACTGGCAGCGTTTCCGTGAAATTGCCGATTTGGTCGGTGCTTATTTGGTGGTGGATATGGCGCATGTCGCCGGTTTGATTGCCGCCGGTTTATACCCCAATCCCGTGCCGTTTGCCGATGCCGTCACCAGCACCACGCACAAATCTTTGCGCGGCCCTCGCGGTGGCCTGATTGTGTGCCGCAGCAACCCTGAGCTGGAGAAAAAATTTGATTCCAATATTTTCCCGGGCATCCAAGGCGGCCCGTCCATGCATGTGATCGCCGCCAAAGCCGTCGCCTTTAAAGAGGCGATGGAACCCGAATTTAAAACATACCAACAACAAGTGATTAAAAATGCCCAAGCCATGGCAGCGGTGTTTATGTCGCGTGGTTTTGATGTCGTTTCCGGCGGCACGGATGACCATTTGATGTTGGTGTCACTGATTGCCAAAGGCATCACCGGCAAAGCCGCCGATGCTGCTTTAGGCCGCGCCCATATCACGGTCAATAAAAATGCCGTACCTAACGACCCGCAATCACCTTTTGTCACCAGCGGTATCCGTGTCGGCACACCCGCCCCCACCACCCGTGGCTTTAAAGAAGCGGAAATGGTCGAGATTGCCAATATGATGTGTGATGTGATGGATAATCTTGAAGACGACAGTGTGATTGCCGCGGTCAGGGAACGGGTCGGTAATTTGTGCGCCCGTTTTCCGGTTTACGGATAGACAAGTTCAGTCTTAGACTGCCCAACGTTACGGTAAGGGGCGCGGCGCGTCCCTTTGACCGACTTGTTGGGCTTATAAACAGCTAACAGTGAAAACAACACAAAATTCACCCTATAACCTCACGACTCAAAGCCTCAATAGCCCATTAGTAAGGCTTTTCCAACAGCTTGCGCCCTGACTAAGGCCGCCGCATGAAGCTCTGGCGGAACTCTTAGCAAAAGCTTACCGCTAACGGGTTTTTCAGGTGATTTAGCAATTTTTTCACACGCTTCCGCAGCGCGGGCAGGTGTGTCTGTTGGTTATCATGCCCTCTATTGTACCCGAAACAGTTACAAATTAACCATTACCGCGCCCGCAATAACCGCCACAATCTCTTCAACTGATGCCCTAGTCAAATAAGGGCAAATCGGCAGGGAAAAGCAGTTTGCGGCGACTGATTCGGTCACTGGCAGGGTCATCCCTGCACATTCTGTTTTAAAGGCATTTTGCTGGTGCAAGGGTACGGGGTAATACACGGCACAGGCAATTTGCCGGTCTTGTAGGGCTTTCATGATGTCGTCGCGGCGTTCAGACAACAAGGTGTATTGATGGTAGACATGCACGCCCCAGTTATCTTCATGCGGGGTAATAATGGGCAAATCGGCCATCAGTTCGGAATACCAATGCGCCACTTGGCGGCGGCCTTCGTTGTACTGGTCGATGCGTTTCAGTTTGGCGCGCAGAATCACCGCTTGCATTTCATCCAGACGGCTGTTGTAGCCGATGATGTCATGATAATAGCGGACATTGGAACCGTGGTTACGCAATTGCTTGAGTAGTGCCGCTGACTCGTCCGATTGGGTGACCACCAAACCGCCATCACCAAACGCGCCTAAGTTTTTGCTGGGGAAAAAACTGAATCCGGCAGAATGGCCCATAGAGCCGGTTTGTTTACCGTTGACGCTGGCACCGAAAGACTGGGCGCAGTCTTCTATTAGTTTAAGGTTGTGGGCTTGGCAAATTTGGGCAATCTGCTCCATGTCGGCAGGTTGACCAAACAGATGCACCGGCATCACTGCCTTAGTTTTGGGCGTGATGGCCTTAAGGATAGCTTCCGGGCTGATATTGAACGAACGCGGGTCAATATCGACAAAGACTGGTACCGCCCCGACATATTTGATGGCTTCGGCGGTGGCGATAAAGGTGAACGGGGTGGTGATCACTTCATCACCCGCGCTAATCCCTTCCGCCAGCAGTGCCAAATGCAGGGCATCAGTACCGGAAGCCACGCCGATGGCATGTTTAACCCCTAAATAAGCGGCACATTCTTGCTCAAAGGCTTGCACGTTGGGGCCTAAGATAAATGAGCAATTTTCTATTGTTTGTGCCAAGCCCTGCTCTATTTCATCTTTTATTTCGGCGTATTGGGCTTTTAGGTTGACCATCGGTATCATATTTTTTCCTTATTGCTATTTTATTAATGTGTTGTGACGCTTAACGGGATAGGGCAAAACAGGCTGGATTAGCCCGACCTATCCATTATCGCCCAACAGCTCAGTTATCTTGATGGCGGTTGCCAAAGCCCGCCGACCTGCTTCGCCGGACACCAAGGGTTGATCGCCAGTTTGGATGCAGTGGACAAAATGCTTGATCTCTTCCAGCAACGCGTCACCGCTTTCAAACACTGATTCTTCGGTTTCTATTTCAGGAATGCCGGGGAACATTTCTTTGCTGCCGGTGCGGTGTTTGGTCAGCGTTTTGTTTTGGAAATCAACGGCAATATAAGAACTGGGGCGGAACAGGCGCATTTTGCGTTCCAATTTCATGCTAATGCGGCTGGCGGTGACATTGGCAACGCAACCATTTTTGAACAATAAGCGGGCATTGGCTATGTCCGTGCCTTGCGTCAATACCGCCGTGCCGCTGGCATCAATGCGTTCAATTTCGGAATCGACCAATGCCTGGATTATATCTATGTCGTGGATCATCAGATCCAGCACCACACTGACATCATTGGCGCGGGGATTAAATGGCGATAGCCGGTGCGATTCAATAAACAGCGGTTTTTCGTCTTTATCCAGCCCTAGCACAGCAGGGTTGAAGCGTTCCAAATGCCCGACTTGCAACACTCGGTCATGGGCTTTGGCGGCGGCAATCAGCTCATCGGCTTCGGCAATGGTCACAGTGATGGGTTTTTCAACCAGCACATGGCTACCGGCATTAAGAAACGCCAAGGCAATTTGATGATGCAAGGTGGTGGGTACAACGATGCTGACCGCATCGACACGGCCTAGCAATTCCGTATAGTCAGTGAGGGCTAAGGCATTGTATTGTTGGGCAACCGCTTGGGCGGCGGCGTGGTTGATGTCCACCACGGCGACCAGCTCGCAGTCCGGCAGTGCAGCATATTTTTGCGCGTGAAATTTGCCAAGATAGCCCGTGCCAATCACAGCGCATTGTAATTTTTTCATAGATAATCAGTCAGGTTCAATTGACAGCCCAAAAGCGGTTGTTTAAAACCCGTTATTGTAGACTATCGGCTTGTTTTCAGAAAATGCGGTGCGGTTGTTGGGTTTCCGGGTGGACACAAAAAGCCGTGTTCACCCTACCGTAATCAGGGAACGCATAGGCAGCACGTTGGCTGGGCGTAGTCGAAGCCCAGTCTAGTAATCCGCTAGTCGTTCATGCGCCAAATAAGCCACGGCAACCGCTGGAGCGCAATCGGCAGCATTCAGTGCTGTGTTGGTCAACGGGGCGGGCAGCAGGTCGGCAAAATCACGGTAGGGATAGCGCAAATGCCGGGCCAGTTCTTTTACCAAAAACCGCCCTACCCCCGCGCCAATCAATGGGCTACGGTTAGGCAAAGGGAGGCGGGATAGCTGTAATTCACAAGCTTGCTCTAAAGTTTGCAATTGTTGCAGGCGCAAATGTTGGGCAACCGCTTGCCAGCGTGGCAAGTCGGTGGGGTCAAAATCGCTACCAAGCATTCTTGCCAACCGTCTGGCACTGGCTAGCAGAGTTTTTTCACCCTTATCGGCAGGTGCAGTTTGATCGTGCGCTTCGTCCAGTTCGCCGGTCAACCGATACACGTCTGCTGTGGTGGCAAAATATTCTGCCATCAGTGGCACGTCTTGACCGTTATCAGTCACGCTTTGGGCAATCGCCATTACCGGTGTTCTGATAATGCCGGTATAAACCAACTCGCGGGATATTAAGCGACCATAATCACTGTAAGCTTCTGCCAGCACTTGCCCGTCTTTAAGCAATAAAATGTCGGCGGTGGTGCTGCCGATGTCCACCAACAGGCCATTGCGGCACTGTTGCGCGGCAACTTGGGCACTGGCTAACCAGTTAGCTGAGGCAATGGCGGGATAATGCTGGGCGGTTATTTGCCCGATGGACAATAGACCCGCCGTACCGGCAAATGCAGTAAGCTCCGTGTTGGGCAGTAACTTTTTCATGGTATCGAGAATTTGCCTAACGCCATCATCGCGGCAGCCAAACAAATCGACCAGCTCGCCCGTCATGGTAATGGCGTGGCAATGGCGGGCAGATTCAAGATTTTGCATTATGGTCTGCACCGCCCTTTCCAACTGATCCAGACCTTGCCAAAGCGGGCAAGGCTGTTGGTAGGTGGCAAGCAGCTTGCCGTCGGGGTTTAGCACAGCGGCTTTTAAATGGGCGCCGCCAATGTCCCAGCCTACGTTATGGGGTGTTGTCATGTTTTATATATCAATCAGTTATAGGTTGATTGTGACTGTTTTCTGACGGGTCGCCTGAATGCTGTGGGTAGCGTCTAAGCCATTAATGACCTGTTCCGCCACGTTGATACCGGTGGCATTATAAATGCCAACGTAGGAAGTCGTCAGCCTGGGGTTGATTTCCAACACTAATAAGCCGTCTTGGCTGGCAATCAGGTCAACGCCGGCATAGCCGGACAGTTCTGGCATAGCATGGGCTATTTTGTCCAACAAGGCTTGGTGGCTTGTGGCGTTTTGGCAATAATTAACGTCGATACGGGTCAAATGGTAATACTGGTCGATAAGCTGAAAATATTGCCGATTAACGCATAGCAGATAGCCCCTGCCGTGTGCAAACAAAGCCGACAAGCTGATTTTGTCGCCGGACAAATGCGGCTGGATAATATACTGATCGTTAGGTTTGTCCAATACTGGCCAATCTTGCCGTTGTTTAATCAGGTAACTGTCGCGGCAACCGGCTCCGTCTATAGCCTTTACCATCCATTCGCCACTGCCATTATAATGGCAATGGTCGAGCCGTTGGGTGGCTACGGTTGGCACGGCAAAGTCTGTTAAGCGTTGGTAAGTCTGCCATTTATCGGCGGTGAGTGCCACTACCGCCGCTGAGGGGGTCAGCAAGCGTTTACCCAGCTGCTCCACGTCGCGGCATAGGGTTTCCAAAATACCATCAAATTCCGGCGCAATCGGCCAAACGGCAGCGCATTGGCTGACCTCTTGCAAAAACACGGCTTGGTAGTCTTGTTGGGGGCTGACCGTTACGGTAGCGAAAGGGTGTTTTATGCGTCCGGTAAAACGTTCATCCAACATCACAATGGGTTGGATGTTGGCTAGGCGGGCCAGGTCATCCAACAGGGCTTGCAGCATCAGCTGGCCTTCCCGTGCCAACGCATCAGGCAGGGCTTCGTTATTAAAACCGCCACCGGTGATGTATTCAAACACTAGGATCTTCATGATTGATTGGCTTTGCTTTTGGTGTTAAATCGCCGAAACCTATACAGTGGCAGGCTATAACAGCTTGTCTAGGCATTTCCTTGCCCAGTTACTGAGAAAATCAAAAGGCTACAGCAAAAGCAAGGCTATGCTTAAATATTCCGTCATGCTTTTGAGGCTCAAATGAAGTGGTGAAGGGGTTACTCTAACACGCTTGTTGGAAGTCCTTTTGCTCAACTACTTACATCATAGAGTAACCCGCATAGCACGGACAGATTGGCTATCCAAGATGGGCAGGTTGGCTATGGCTTCGCGCAATTTGCCTTCCCAGCTGCGACGCAATTGCAGCATGTAATCGTCATCGCCATCAAAGCAGTAGTATTCTGCCAAGCTAAAGCTGTCTTTGCGGTACACCAGCATTTCCACTGGCGGCCCTACGCTGGCGTTACTGCGGATGGTGGAGTCCATTGACACCAGGCAGCAGCGGGCGGCTTCGTCGATGGAGGTGTTCAATTTGAGGAAACGGTCGAGGATGGGTTTACCGTATTTGCTTTCGCCAATTTGTAGGAATGGGGTATTGGCGGAGCTGGTGATGCTGTTGCCTTCGGCATAGATCATATAGGCGCTGTGTTCTTCATCGCCAATTTGCCCGGCCAGGATAAACGTTGCGGAGGGATTAAAGGCGGATTGGCCTTGGGCGTGTAGATGTTGCTTTTGCTTTTCTACGCTGATGCCGCCCAGATAATCGGCCGCTTCGGACAGGCATTCAACTGTGTTCAGGTTGATTTTGGCATTTTTAAGCTTATCGCGATGCAATTGTTCCAGCACCGATTGGGTTGTGGCCAGATTGCCCGCACACATTAAGATGATGGTCCGGTCGTCTGTGGTGGCAAACGGGTGCATCTTGCTGTGGGTGCTGACGTTATCAATCCCTGCATTGGTTCTGGAATCAGATACCAAGATAAGGCCTTCGTTGATAGAAGCTGCAATACAATAAGTCATCGGTTAATTAAATATTCACAAAAACGTTCGCTATTTTAGCCTAGCCAGACTTGCTAATCCACAAATACCCTGAAAATATCCATAAAATTGAGCCAATACAATGTGTCTAGTGGCTTACTGACATTGCCCTGTCAAGTATTTTTCAGTGGCTCCACATTGACGGTCATGTCATTTAAAATGCAGCCATAGCCAAATTGGTGGAACACGGACACATCTGCCGCATCGCGCCCGAACGCCACAATAACCCGCCCGCCATACAGGTTGGCCTGGGTGGGGTCGAAGGTATACCAGTGTCCGCCAACGTAAGCTTCGAACCAAGCATGTAAGTCCATGGGCTGCAAATTTTGCAGATAGCCTACGGTAATCCGTGCGGGTATGCTGATGCTACGGCATAAGGCAATCCCCAGGTGGGCAAGGTCGCGGCATACGCCATAGCCGCGTTGGTGAATTTCCGTTGCCGATAGCGGAAAATCACTGGAACCGGGCACATATTGCACGGTTTGCCTGATCCATTCGACAATTTTACTGACTTGGTCATAACCTGGCAGGGCATCGGCGATAATGTCCCTGGCTAGCTCGCCAAACCGGTCTGATTCACAATAGCGGCTGGGCAATAAGAACCGCAAAACATCAGAGGGCAAATATTGGATTTCAATAAAGCCCGCACCGGGCGCAGCTTCGGCGTAACCATCGGCGATCACTTCCGCCGAGCTATGCACCAACAGATAGCCTTTAGGGGCGACCAGCCGCTGGCAGGAGTTGCCGTAGCTGTCGGTGCTTTCCAGTATCGGCAATGTGGGCTTGATGACGAAGGTCTCGCGGACAATCCATTGCCGTATGCCCCGGTAAGGGCGCAACATGAAAATTAACGCGCTTTCGTCTTCAATATAAAAACGTAGGCTAGAACTGACCCTGAATTTCATAGGAGCAACAAAGGCTTGCCTTAAACGCCTATGGCGGCGATTTCATCGTAGGCACGTCTGAGCCACAATTTTACCCGTTGCCTTTCCAGCAAGCCCAAGCTGTTCGGGTTGCCAGCATCTTTGTTTTTGGCCGCCCAAAAACTGGCGCTGCTGCCGTCTATTTTAGTCATCACTGGTGCATGTAAGCGTCTAAGTTTCATGACTTTGGCGTTTAAATCCAAGGCCCGCTCCAGTACACCGGAATATTCCAGCAGGTTAAAATCGTCATCTCGCACTTGGTTAAGCACTAGCACATAGTGCAAGCGTGAACCAAATTGATCCAGTAGCCTGTCCAGCAAGTCCACACAATCTTTGCCGGAATCCATGACATTCCAATAGCACAAGTCAATACCCAACTCTTGGGTCAAATCCAGCACGCCTGAGTCGTCTATCCATTGCGCCAGCGGGTGGTGGGTTTGTGATGCCAAATCCACCAAAATACGGCTATCGGGGTTTTCGGCAGCCGTTTCAATGATGCTGTCCAGGCTTTGGTAATTGTCCACTACGGTGGGCGAGGCAAAACCTGAGTAGAAACGTAGCAGATTGCCGTGCGAGCGGTCGGTGTCAAAACCAATGAATGGGATTTCGTGGTCGATCATGTATTGGGCCAACAGCCGTGCCATGACAGATTTGCCAACACCGCCTTTTTCACCACCGATAAGATGTACTGTTGTCATTATTTTTCCTCTATTTTTTAATTTATTAGCTAAAAGATGGACACCCGCCGGAAGGCTGGGTTTACCGGTTTTTCCCAAAATGGGCTTATTGTTCAATTCGTAGCACATCGACAGACACCGACAAAGTATGTTGCCCGCCACCAAAAGCGATGCCTTTTAAGGGTGTGACATCGGCAAAATCGCGCCCCCAAGCCAAGGTGATATGCTGGTCTTCGGGCAATTTGTTGTTGGTGGGGTCAAAGTCCAGCCAGCCACCGCCCGGGATATAAACTGCAAACCACGCATGGGAGGCATCGGCACCGACCAAGCGGGGCTTGCCAGCAGCGGGGATGGTTTCGACATAGCCGCTGACATAGCGGGTGGCAATGCCAAAACTACGCAAGCAAGCAATCGCCAAATGGGCAAAGTCTTGGCACACGCCACGCCGGTGCGCCAAGACTTCCGATAGGGGCGTGGCAATGGTGGTGAAACTGGGGTCGTAGGTAAAGTCGTTATAGATGCGCCCCATTAAATCTTGCACCACTTCCACTAAAGGCCTTGCAGGGGTAAACGACGGCAAGGCATAGTCCGCCAGTTCGGGGCATGCAGTCACCATGGGCGAATCCAACAGATATTGCTTGGCTTGTAGAATGTCATCGGTCTGGTCGGTGTGCGCGGCAGCCTGCAACCATTCACGCGCCATTTCCCAAGGCAGTGCGTTGTTTAACAGATTATCCGGTGAGGGGGGCTGCACGGTGACCTCGCTGATGGCGGAAACAACCAGACGCTTATGGGCTTGCGGAATGGCGAAATAGGCGACGCGGTTACCAAAAAAATCAAGCCGACCGGTCATTTCCACCGGTGCCGGAGTGATTTCAAAACGGCTATAATGGCACTGTTGCCGCCAACATTCACGGGGTTGCAAGCGAGCTTCGTTTTGGCAGAGGCCCACTGGCTGGCTATAGTTGTAGGTGGTGCTATGAGTGATACGGTATTTCATAACTCATCTTCGCCAGGAGGGTTGGCCATAAGCAATTGTGAGGTTTGCGAGTGGCTAAAATAAGACTCGGCAATCACATCGGCAAGCCGCCATAGGTCTTTGGTGATGCCTGCCAGCAACGCTTCCAAGGCAACGTAAACGCCGCCATCTTCGGGGCATTGCAATAAATCGGCAATTTTGCATAACCGTACATCGGTATAAACCTTTAAGATTAAGCGTTCTTCCTCGCTTAACTGGCAGCCCCGACATTCTTTGGGCAAGGCTTTTATGTGCACCGAAAGCTGGCTTAATTGATAGGCTATGGAGCGCGGGTGGGTTTCATCCAGCAGCAATAACGCCAATACCATAGGCAACTGGATGCTGGAACGGTAGCGGCGCAAGTAAATGGTCAGGCTATCGGTTGAAATCAACACCGACTCCAGCACTTGGCTCAGTAAGGCCTCTTCATGGCGCAACGCCAGTGTTGCGCGTAATAATGAGGCCAACACCACTGCCCGCTCCAGCCTGCGCCCGCTATCCAACATCAGCCAACCGGCCTCGCGGGTGAGGCTTTCGGTTATCAAACCGCTGAATGCCACAATGCCGGTGACCAGTTCATCCAAATGGGCTTGTAGCTGGTCGAAGGCAATATCCGCATTGACCACCTTTTGTTCCCAGCGCCGGTGGATGTTGTCAACGCTGCGCCAGGTGTCTTGCGACCATAGATCACGGATGCTGAATGCTGAGTTAAAAAAGCCGTTGATATTGGCGGAAAGCGACCCTAATCGGTGGCCATCTTTCACTAAAGAAAGCAATTCAGCCTGCGGCGCTTTTAATAGTTGCTCGCTACCGCCGACAAACCCAGGATAGATACCGGTGATATGGGTTAAGGTTTTTAGCAACACTTGTAAGCATTTTACATCAATCTCATCTTGAAATTCGTACACTTCCCAAATTTTCCGCACAATCGTCTTGAGTACCCGGCTTTCCGCCTCGGTGCGCTCAAGATAGCGCCCGACCCAAAACAAGTTATCGGCGGCACGGCTGGTCAGTGGTTCGGCAACCACGTCCACGATGATATTACGGTTGGCTTGGGCATTGCCCAAGGCGGCGCGATCCAGTTCGGGTGATAAGCCCAACACCCAAGTATCCTTGCTGATGCCACCCGCTTGGTTGGAAACGATAAAATCGTCTTTTTCTTTGGCAATGCGGGTCAAACCACCGGGCATGACCAGATAATCCTCGCCATCAGCCACTACAAAATTACGCAATACTGAATTACGGTGTTCGATATGCTTGTCGATAAAGGCCGGGGCGGTGGAAAAACTGACCCGTTCCTGACCGACATACAAATGTGGTTTGGCCTTGATCTGGTCGCGCAAGGCAGTTTTTTCGGCATTACTTAGGGTGTTGCCAAAAATGACACCATGCCCTCTGCGGTTGACTTGTTTGATGACCAGATGCTCGATATTTTGCAGCACGAAATCACGCTCCCTTGGCTGTCCGCACCACCAAGTTGCCACTGAATGTAAAATGAGTTCCTGATTTAAAAAATATTGTGCCAAACGCGGCAAAAACGCCAGCAAGCCGGGGTTTTCCAATAGACTGCTGCCTAACGGATTGGCTATTGCCACATTGCCACGACGCACCGCTTCCAACAACCCCGCCACGCCCAGTCGGGAGTTGCTTTTAAGCTCCAACGGGTCGCAATAAAAATCATCCACCCTGCGTAAAATGACATCAACCGGTTTGAGACCTTCCAAGGATTTGAGCAGTACCCGACCGTCACGCACCGTGAGATCATCGCCTTGCACTAAGGTGAAGCCTAAATAAGAGGCCAGATAAGCATGTTCAAAATAAGTTTCGTTAAACGGCCCCGGAGTCAGCACCACAATGCGGGGATTATCTTTGTTTTGCGGGGCAATGTTAGCCAGTGCCTTGCTGAAGGTTTTGAAAAAGCCGGACAAACGCCGCACTTGTGTTTCACGAAAAATTTCCGGCAATACCCGAGTGATTGCAGCGCGGTTTTCTAAGGCATAGCCAAAACCGGAAGGCGCTTGGGTGCGGTCGTCCAAAATCCACATCTGCCCGTCGGGGCCACGCGCCAAGTTGGCGGAATAAATGGTCAAATGGCGTTTCTGGTCAGGCAATGTGCCAACACAAGGATGTAAAAAACCCTCGTGGCCAAACACCATCTCAACCGGCAACAGTCCCTTTTTGAGCAAGGTCTGTGGCCCATAAATATCTTTTAAGATCAAATCGAGCAACACGGCGCGTTGTTTAAGCCCCGCTTCTATGGTGCACCACTCCTCCCTGCCAATCAGCAAGGGCACGGGATCCAGCCGCCAAGTGCGGGTCAGTGTTTCGCTATCACCATAGACGTTGTAAGTGACGCCGTTTTCACGCAGCAAGCGTTGTGCCTCGCGGCGGCGGCGTTCCAATTCGTCACTGCCCATAGCTTCCAAGGAAGCAATGAAACGTTGCCAGTACGGCAGCACTTTATGCTGGGTGGCGTACATTTCATCGTAAGTGCCCAGTTGGGTGGCATAGAATTGGGTGCCAATATCACTGGAGTGGGTGTTGCGGTTTGCTGCTAATCGATCCATACGCTGCCATAAGATTTTGAATTTTTAAGGCGCATTATTTGTTTTTATAGCCATTTGGAGGAATTTATACGGCAAGGGTAACGCGCCCACCACGGTGGCTTGTGCCATTAACAACCGGTCGCCCTAGTGCGGGGCGGGTGTTGTAAAACTGGCACAAAACACGCGGCTGCTGCCGGACTAACCATAACATAATCCGGCAGACATGGGGAGCGGTGAAAGACTAGGCTAGACAAGCAATGCCGCTAGCGGTTCTTTTTGCGTAAATCCAGCGTAAAAGGGAATTCCAAATCAAATTCTTCTGGTGGTGGTGCCATCGGCCTAGGTGCATAGTCGCTGACGGTAAAACGGTCGGCAAAGGGTGTTTCGGAGGCCGCATCATTGGAACCCGACAGAGGCGGCCTAATGACCACGCCCGGAGTATGCCCATAATCCCAAAAACGGGTGATCCGGCGGGCTTCGGCTTCAAAGCTATTGACCGGAAAGGTATCGTAGCTACGCCCGCCCGGGTGGGCGACGTGGTAAGTGCAGCCACCAATTGCATGGCCATTCCAGCTGTCAATCACATCAAAAACCAGCGGTACATGCGGGCTGATGGTGGGGTGCAAGGCTGACGGCGGCTGCCAAGCGCGGTAACGTACCCCCGCCGTGTATTCGCCTTTGCGTCCGGTATTGCGCAGCGGCAAGCGCCGTCCGTTACAGGCCAGCACATAGCGGCCTTCAGTAAAGCCCGTGACTTTTATTTGCACCCGTTCCACAGAGGAATCAACATAGCGTGCTGTACCCATGCTGCCCATTTCTTCACCCAACACATGCCAAGGTTCAATGGCAAAACGCAGTTCCAGTTCCATATCGTCGATCATGGTGGTGCCATAACGCGGAAAACGGAATTCAAAAAAGGGCGCCAGCCATTCCAGCTCAAACGGATAGCCTGCCCGCTGCAAGTCTTTGACGATATGCTTCATGTCTTCATGGACATAATGCGGCAACATGAAGCGGTCATGTAGTTCGGTGCCCCAGCGCACCAATTCGTGTTGGTAGGGTTTACGCCAGAACCAGGCAATTAGCGAACGCAGCAACAACATTTGCACCAGCGACATGCGCCCGTGGGGCGGCATTTCAAACGCACGCAGCTCCAAAATACCTAAGCGCCCTGTGGAACTGTCCGGTGAATACAGCTTGTCAATACAAAATTCTGAGCGGTGCGTGTTGCCGGTGATGTCGGTCAGCAAATGCCTTAACAAACGATCCACTAGCCACGGGGTCAGCACCTCGCCTTCAGGCATTTGCTGGAAAGCTATTTCCAGTTCATACAGTTTTTCGTCGCGGCCTTCATCAACACGCGGCGCTTGGCTGGTGGGTCCGATGAACATACCGGAAAATAAGTAAGACAAGCCGGGATGATGCTGCCAATAAGTCACTAAGCTACGCAGCAGGTCAGGGCGGCGCAATAACGGGCTATCATTGGGGGTTGCCGCACCCATAGTGATATGGTTGCCGCCACCGGTGCCGGTATGGCGACCATCGAGCATGAATTTTTCCGTACCCAAGCGGACTTGAAAAGCCTGTTCGTACAATATCTCGGTTTTTTCAACCAATTCCGCCCAGCTTTTTGATGGGTGGATATTCACCTCGATTACGCCCGGGTCTGGGGTGACCATTAGGCGTTCCACACGATAATCGCGCGGTGGCTCATAGCCTTCAATGACTACTGGTAATGACAGCTTTTCAGCGGTTGCTTCAATGGCGGCAAGCAAGTCCAGATAATGTTCCAGCAACGACAAAGGCGGCATAAAAATGTACAAACGCCCATCTCGTGGTTGGATACAAATGGCGGTATGCGGCACTTCAACATGCACCGCATCGGCATCACCTGGTTCTTGCTCAACAATTTCTGGATGCTCGTTGGCCTTCTCTTCAAAATGACTGTATCGGCGGCACACCTCGCCGTAATAATCGCCCAATTCAGGCAGGCTGGTGAACAAACTTTGCGGCTCTTGGTTATCGCGCTTGTCGGGAGCCACCCAAGGCAGGCTGTTTAGCGGCATCCTCATGCCCATAGGTGAATTGCCCGGGATCAGGTACATTTGACCCCGTCTAAAGTTCCACGGGCCGCCTTGCCAAGTCTGTCCGTACCAATTCCATTTGAGCGGTAGGGCAAAGCCTACTGGAATGCCCAAATCGGCGTCCAGCACTTTGGTGATATTTTTGCGCTCTATGGAATCTTTTAAATCATATTTCAGCGGATTGACATTAAGCGGCAAGTTGCCTTCTTGCCAGAGATAATAAAAGTTGTCTTCAAAGGCGGCAGTGATGTAGCGCGACGAAACGCCCAGATGTTGGCTAAGATGGCGGACAAAACGCTCGGCATCAAGGGCGGTATGTTCGTAATCTTTGTTGATGTCTGCCAGCAGCGCATCATTACGCCACATGGCAACCCCATCTTTGCGCCAAAAAATGCCATATTGCCAACGCGGGATAGGTTCGCCCGGATACCATTTGCCTTGCCCATAATGGAGCAATGCACCTTTGGCAAACACATCACGCAAGCGTTTGGTCAGCTCTTGGGCGCGTTCGCGTTTATGCACACCATCCGCCAAGGTGTTCCACTCAGCGCCTTCCATATCATCAACCGATACAAAAGTCGGCTCGCCACCCATGGTCAGGCGCACATCGTCAGCCAGCAATTGGCGGTCGACTTTTTCGCCCAAGGCATTGATAAAATGCCATTGCTCATCGGTATAGGGTTTAGTGACGCGGGGGTCTTCGTGCAACCGGCTGACGGTGTTGCTAAATTCAAACTCCACTTCACATTTGTCAGTGCCGCCGGTCACTGGGGCGGCACTGGCGGGGTTAGGCGTACAAGCCAGAGGGATGTGGCCTTCACCTGCCAATAGGCCAGAGGTGGGGTCCAGGCCAATCCAGCCAGCACCGGGTATATAAACCTCAGTCCATGCATGTAAATCAGTAAAATCTTGTTCCGGGCCGGAAGGGCCGTCAAGTGATTTGATGTCGGCCGTCAACTGCACCAAATAGCCGGAAACAAAGCGCGCTGCCAAACCGATGTGCCGTAAAATTTGCACCAACAGCCAAGCCGAATCACGGCAAGAACCGCTTTTAATGGTCAGTGTTTCTTCACAGCTTTGGATGCCCACTTCCATGCGAATGTTATAGCTGATGTCGCTATAAACCTTGCGGTTAATGTCCACAAGAAAATCGTTGATGTTGCGCTGGGTCAGGTCAAATTCTTTCACCCATTGGGTCAGTAACGGCCCTTTTTCGGTTACTTCCAAATACGGCTGCAATTCATTAAGCAGTTGTTCTTCGTATTTGAACGGGAATTTTTCTGCGTACTCTTCCACAAAAAAATCAAAGGGGTTGATCACCGTCATATCGGCGATCACTTCCACTTCAACGCTGAGCGTGCGGGTTTTGTTGGGGAAAACCACCCGAGCCAGAATATTGCCGAACGGGTCTTGCTGCCAATTGATAAAATGGTCTTTCGGCTCAATGTTCAGGCTGTAACCGATGATCGGTGTCCGGCTATGCACGGCAGGGCGCAACCGGAACACATGCGGCGACAACGCCACTGGGCGGTCGAAGTTATATCGGGTTTTGTGGTTGATGGCCACTCGAATAGTCATAATTTTGCTTCCTCATCTATAGCCATAAAATTAACAATTTTTTGCTAGCTCGTACTGCCTTAACCAATTGACACAATAACAGGTGTTTACCTGACAACAAAGCCAATCATTTTTTATGCTGCCCCATAGTCACCTGGGCAAACGCCAGCCCGTCGGGTCAGCTTGGTTTAATAGCCTGCTGCCCATCGGCCTGCATGACCATTAACGCCTCTTCTATCCCTGCGGCATGGGTCAGTTCCGCCACATTGTTGGCATGGAAATAACCGTGGAAACCGCTAAACCGTTGCACATATTCAATAATCAGCGAAGAATGCTCGGAAGCGCTGGAAAAAATCTGCTTTAGGCCTTCAAACTTGGAGCCAATAATGTCCAGCAAAAAACTTTTGCCCTCTTCGCGTATCGCTTCGACCACATAGTCGATATTCTCAACCCCCTGCTGTTTGCCATCTTTAACGGCCAGGGCCAAATGATGCAGCCTAGGGCCATAGTTACGCACATAATTCTCGGTCGGCGATGGAAAAATCTTTAAATGATTGACAAAATAGGGCGTGTTATTGGCTGTGAACACTTTGGCTGGGCTGTGCAGCTCGTCTTGGCAATGCATACTTTTGGTGACATTAGTTGATGAATTTTGGTCAATAATGTCAAACGAACCCCAATAATAATAACTGGACAGGGACAGCCATTCCAAAATGGCCACTTCGCGGTTTTGACTGTAAATGCGCGTTGCCAAATGGTCTACCGGCAAAATCAATTCAGCAATGCCCAGTTGCTGTTGGCGTTCCTTGGCACGTTGGCAAACCTCATAGGCCGCTGGGCTGACATCTTTGAAACCCAAATCGTAATGCCGTTCCTGCTGGCTGCCACGCTCGACATAAGCCACTATGTTATGCGTGTAGGGCGACGGTTTGCTGATGGCAAGGTTGCCCGGCAGTTCCAGCCTAGCCACTTCTTCCGAAGAAAAGAAACTGATCCCTCGCGCCTGTTGCAATTTGACCACTGCTGCGAGATCGGTCACGCGCAAAACTTCGCCAATGTAGCGGCTATTCGGCTTGTTATTGCCGATAGGATACACCTCGTTGAGGCTACGGAAAATACCGCGAATGCCGTCATGCTTGACTTCGCGGACAATCAAATCGGGTGATTGGCCATCAATCCTGAGTACATGCGTCCAATGTGATGCGCTCTCTATAGTGTGCAGATACCAGTAGGGCGACATCAGACACAGCTCGCCAATGTATTCAATGGCATTACCCGGTTCTACGGTCAGCATCATGGCATCTATTTCCCTGACCATGTCGGTCAAGCCAATCTCATCACGCTCTTCCAGTAACTTTTCCAAGTACTCATTAAAAAACAGTGAGTTTTTTACGCCACAATGGGCAGGATAAGCAAGTGATTTGGAAACGGTGGTCATGGTGATTGCCTGTAAAAATATACCAATAGTGACAAGCAAAAATAGTACCAACACAATAACAGGCACAATAAAAAATTAAGCACTGGTTATAGAACGCCTTATACCCGAAGACTGGCAGTTAGCTAAAAAAACGGTCATTAAAGGGGCGGCGGTCGGCCTAACATGCACAGTTTTAGTGCATTAATGGGCGGAATTGCCGCTGTATTTAATGCGGCAATGGCATCATCACAAAATGCACTGGGGATAGCTCAACTCCAGAGCAAAAAAAGGGACTTAAATGACGATAAGTTTTTTGTGTCTGTTCAGCCCCCTAAAAAAACGTTATTATTCTTACCGCATACCGATACGCCCCACATAAGCCACAGACCCTAAAAGCGTGGGCGAAGCTTTAGCTAGCGGACTAAAAAACCGTCGCAGCAACTTAAGGATATTTTGTGTGCCGTCAGGGTGGGGAGGTATCCAACAATATGATTGTCTTTCAATTTTTCGGCCGCAGGTTTCTTCATCATGTCTTCGCAACCATCCCGCTTTTGGACAAAAGATTTTTTACTTAACTACCCTGACGGCCTAGGCAGGTTCGGTTTTTATATCATTGTGTTATATGGCGGCCTGATGCTTTGGTTCGCGCCGCATTTGCCGATCATTGACCTGCCCCAACATGCCGCCCAAGTTGCCTTGTTCCGAGATATTTTGGAAGGCCAGTCTAAATGGCCCGAACTGTTTTATATCAATTACTTTACCCCTTATCTGGTAGGGTATGGGTTGGTCTTCCTACTGTCTTACCTGATGCCCATAGCCGCCACCTTTAAGGTATTGCTGGCCTTAGGCTATTACGGCTTTGTCTACGCCTGTGTGTTATTGCGCAAGCAATTTGGCAGTGACAACCGGTTGGACTGGTTGTTTATTCCCAGCTACTTTGGTTTTGCGTATATCTTCGGTTTTTTCACTTTCCTTTTGGCGGCACCGCTGGGTCTGTTGTTTATAGCATTGGCCTACCGTTATGCCCACCAGCCCAATGTCCGCTTTGGCATCGCATTGGCTTTTGCCAGCTTCGGCCTGTTTTTTTCGCATGGCTTGGTCTTTGTGTTTGCCAATATCATAGGGGTCATGTTTATTGTCTTAAAACACAGGCAATTAAGTAAAATTATAGGTACACTTTATCCCTATATAATTGCCGCCACCTTATTTGTTTGTTACATTCTCATCCGCATAAAATTTGAGGTGGATGTCATTGGCGACGCAGCCAATAAAATTTACTGGGGATTTAACAAGGGGCGTTTGACCTTCCCTTTTATGTCTTTCACCCGCTATGTGCAAGACGACAAGATAATGCTTCCGATTGGCATCGGCTTTTTTATCGCTCCCTTATTGCTAAAGTCACATTTAAACAGCAAAAATATCTATGCCTTTGTACCATTGACCCTCTTAGTGGTCATCTGGTTCGTCATCCCCAGTATTGCCCTAACATCCAGTTCGCTTTATCAGCGTTTTGCAATATTTCTACTGCCCTGCTACGGATTTATATTCTGCAATCCGCAACACTTGGGTGCAGCTGCCATAGCAGGTGGTAACAGCCTACGGACTTTGTTGGGCAATAGTTTGCTGCCGTTACTGTGCTGTGTATTCCTAGGCATACAAACCGAACGCTTAATTAAATTCGCCCATGAAAGTGCTGCTTTTGATGAATTACTGGTCGTCGTCGAACCCCATCAAAGGGCGCTATCGCTGGTATTTGAAAAAGATAGCCCTGCGGCTGCCAGCTATGATGCCTATCTGCATTACCCACTCTGGTATCAAGCCGAAAAACATGGGCTGGTTGATTTTAACTTCGCCATATTCCTGCCCCAAGTAGTCCGCTTCAAGCCCAGTGCCATGCCCGCCGTACTGCCTGGTTTCGAATGGCATCCTGAAGAATTCAATTGGGTAAAACACCAAGGCTACCTTTACCGCTACTTTTTTGTGCGCAACAGCAAACTATTGCCTGTCTCATTTTTTGACAACCAGCAATGCAAAGTCAATTTGGTCAAGTCCGCTGGAATTTGGCAACTTTACGAATCCACTGATTGCGTATCGGGGCAATAAATCCCGATATATCATTCAGCAGTCAATTAGGTACGGTTTGGTCATTTTGCTGGCCAGACTTCCTGAACACACTAATCAGTTAAATTAATGCATCAAGACTTTGATCATAACCCGGCAACTTCCCGACCGGACAAGCCTTGGTTTCTCAAATGGCGCTGGTGGCTTATCGTATTGTCCGTGATCGCCGCTATGGGTTGGGGCATTTGGCAGTTCAGTAATAAGCCAGAAAATAATGCAGCCAATGCCGCCGCCCCCAAAGACAGCCACGAGCAACGCCCTGTAGCGGTGGCGGTTGCTACTGCCAGCCAAGGCGATTTGCCCGTTTTTCTGAATGGCTTGGGTACGGTGACACCGCTGCGCACGGTCACTGTGCGTTCGCGGGTGGATGGTGAGTTGGTGCGGGTGGCGTTTAAAGAAAGCCAACTGGTCCAGCAAGGCGATGTGCTGGTGGAAATTGACCCACGGGCTTTTCAGGTGCAATTGCATCAGGCGGAAGGGCAGTTATTGCACGATGAAGCTTTGTTAAAAAATGCTGAGATTGATTTAACCCGTTACCAAACCTTGCTTAAGCAAGATTCCATTGCCGCCCAACAAACCGTGACGCAAGAGGCATTGGTCAAGCAGTACCGTGGCACGGTGGAGGTTGACAAGGCGCAAGTGGAAAACGCCAAATTGCAGCTTAGCTATACCAAAATCACTGCGCCCATCACGGGACGGCTGGGGCTACGCTTGGTTGACCAAGGCAACTTAGTCCACGCCACTGACAGTAATGGCTTGGTGGTGATCACCCAACTGCAACCCATCACGGTGGTGTTTACCTTACCGGAAGATGTAGTGCCGCCGGTCTTGCGGCGTTGGCATTCCGGCGCCAGCTTGCCGATTGAGGCTTATGACCGCACGGGTAGCCAGAAGCTGGCCGAAGGCAAGCTGTTGGCGATTGATAATGTAATTGACCCAACCACTGGCACGTTTAAACTAAAAGCCCAATTTAATAATGATGACGGGCTATTGTTTGCCAATCAGTTCGTCAACATCAAAATGCACTTGGACAGCCTGCATAATGCCACGTTAGTAGCGACAGCAGCCATTCAGCAAGGGGCTATGGGTAGTTTTGTCTATGTGGTTAAAGAGGACCAAAGCGTTACGGTGCAGCCTGTCAAGGTTGGCCCCAGCAATGCTGACACCACGGCAGTTTTGGATGGGTTGAAAGCGGGCCAAAAAGTGGTGGTCGAGGGCATCGACAAGCTGCGCGAAGGCATCAAAGTTAAGGTGTTAGGGCAAAATAATGACCCGCCGCCTGCCGAGGCAAGCCCTCGCCCGCATAACAAACAGCCCTGATTATGGTAGCTGAGGTAAAAACCCAACCGGGCTTTAATCCATCCCGCCTATTCATCCTGCGACCCGTAGCCACATCATTGCTGATGGTCGCCTTGTTATTGGCAGGCATCATTGCTTATCGGCTGCTACCTATATCGGCATTGCCGCAAGTCGATTATCCAACGCTACAGGTTGTCACGCTCTACCCCGGGGCTAGCCCTGAGGTGATAACTTCGGTGATCACATCGCCATTGGAAAGGCAGTTTGGGCAAATGCCCGGGCTACGGCAAATGTCCTCCAGCAGTTCCGGCGGCGCTTCGGTGATCACCTTACAATTTAATCTGGCACTGGCACTGGATATTGCAGAGCAAACTGTACAGGCCGCCATTAATGCAGCGGGCAATTTTCTGCCGACTGATCTGCCCATGCCACCCATTTACAATAAGGTGAACCCCGCTGATGCGCCTATCCTGACCTTGGCGGTTAGTTCGGCCACGTTGTCTTTACCGCAACTGGAAGATATTATCGATACCCGTCTGGCGCAAAAAATTGCCCAATTGCCCGACGTGGGCTTGGTCACTATTAGCGGCGGTCAGCGTCCGGCAGTGCGTATCCAAGCCAACCAAAAAGCCTTGGCGGCCTACGGCCTGAGTTTGGAAGATTTGCGCTTGGCGGTGGTGGCGGCCAATGTCAACCAGCCGAAAGGTTCTTTTGACGGCAAGACGCGTTCAGCCATTATTGACAATAATGACCAATTACGCAGTGCGGCGGAATACCACGACCTTGTGGTCGCTTACCGCAATGGCGCACCGGTGTTGCTGTCAACCGTAGCCAATGTGGTGGATGCCAACGAAAATACCCGCTTGGCGGCTTGGGCGAACAATACTGCCGCTGTTATCGTGAATATCCAGCGCCAACCCGGCGCCAATGTGATTGAGGTGACTAACCGCATCAAAGCCTTGTTGCCCAAAATACAGGCCTCGCTGCCGGGTGCAGTTGATGTGGCTGCACTGACTGACCGCACCGTGACCATTCGGGCCTCGGTGCACGATGTGCAAATCGAGTTGCTGCTGGCGGTGGCGCTGGTGGTGATGGTGATCTTTTTGTTTTTGCGTAATTTACCGGCCACCGCCATTCCTGCCATTGCTGTGCCGTTGTCGCTGATCGGCACTTTTGCGGTTATGTATCTGGCAGGGTTTAGCATCAACAACCTGACCCTGATGGCGTTGACTATTGCAACGGGGTTTGTGGTGGATGATGCCATTGTGGTGATTGAGAATATTTCCCGCTATATCGAACAAGGCGATAGCCCGCTAAAAGCGGCTTTGAAGGGGTCTGAACAAATTGGTTTCACCATTATTTCACTGACTTTTTCGCTGGTGGCGGTGTTAATGCCATTGTTGTTCATGCAAGATGTGGTGGGGATGCTGTTCCGTGAGCTTGCCATTACCTTGGCGGTGGCCATCCTTATCTCAGCGGTCATTTCACTGACCCTGACCCCAATGATGTGTGCAAAAATGCTGCGTCCTGCCCATGCCGCCCACACGGCTGAAGCAGCCAGCCAACATGACAGCGGTCTGTTTGCGCGGGTGCTGGCAGGCTATGCCCGTAGTCTGGATTGGGTGTTGCAGCATCAGAATCTGACCTTAGTGGTTGCTTTCGCGACGCTATTGCTGACAGTGCTGTTGTACTTGTTCATCCCCAAAGGTTTTTTTCCGGTACAAGACACGGGGTTGATCCAAGGGGTTTCTGAAGCACCGGCGAGCATTTCTTTTGTGGCAATGGCCGAACGGCAAACCCAGCTGGCTAAAGCCATTTTGGATGATCCGGCGGTGGACAGCCTGTCTTCATTTATTGGTGTCGATGGCAGCAACCCCACCTTAAATAGCGGGCGTTTTTTAATCAATTTGAAACCCTTTAACCAGCGCAATGATGATGTGCAAGCGGTGATTGCCCGTCTGCACCGCAATTTGGCCAATATGCCCAGCATTGCCCTTTATCTGCAACCCGTGCAAGATTTAACCTTAGAAAACCAAATTAGCCGAACCCAATATCAATTTACACTGCAAGCGGTTGATCTGGATGAGCTTAGCCAATGGACCCAGCGCTTGGTCGGGGAAATGCGCCAGTTGCCGCAATTCAGTGATGTGGCGAGCGACCTGCAAGATCAGGGCTTACAGGCTTATGTGACTATCGACCGCAGCACCGCCAGCCGCTTGGGTGTCAGTACTGCCGCCATTGACAGTGTGCTGTACGATGCTTACGGACAGCGTTTGGTATCGACCATTTTCACGCAATCCAACCAATATCGGGTGGTGCTGGAGGTGTTGCATAATGATCAAAATGATATTTATAAAATCAATGACTTGCGCATTCCTTCCACGACCGGAAAACTGGTGCCGTTATCCGCCATAGCCAGCGTTTCTGAACGCTCTGCGCGCTTGGCGATTGGTCATCTTGACCAGTTTCCCGCCACGACGGTATCTTTTAATCTGGCTGCTGGCGTGTCTTTGGGTGAGGCGATAGCCGCCATAGAGGCCAGCAAACAAGCAATTGATCCGCCCCTGAGCATTCAAACGGCTTATCAGGGTTCGGCCTTGGCCTTCAATGCTTCGTTAAGTAATACGCTCTGGCTGATTGTTGCTGCGATTGTAACGGTTTACATCGTGCTGGGGGTGCTTTATGAAAGTTATATCCATCCTTTGACGATACTGTCCACCTTGCCGTCTGCGGGTGTCGGGGCATTGTTGGCACTGCAGTTGACCGGCCATGATTTGGGCATTATTGGCATTATCGGTATTATTTTGTTGATTGGCATTGTCAAGAAAAACGCCATCATGATGATTGATTTCGCTTTGGAGGCCGAGCGTAAACAAGGGTTGCCGCCGCGTGAAGCCATTTACCAAGCCTGTCTGTTGCGTTTGCGGCCTATTTTAATGACCACGATGTCGGCCCTGCTAGGTGCTTTGCCGTTGATGATCGGTGGCGGGGTCGGCTCTGAATTGCGTCATCCACTCGGCATTACGATGGTTGGCGGTTTGATTTTCAGCCAATTGCTGACCCTCTACACCACACCCGTCATTTACCTGGCTTTGGACAGGCTAGCGCAGCGTTGCAATGGTAATGACGTGGGCAAACACCGCGCATGAACCTGTCGGCTTTGTTTATCCATCGTCCGGTTGCCACCACCCTGTTGACCTTGGGTTTAGCACTGGCGGGTTGGGTGGCTTTCTTGCAATTGCCCGTGGCACCAATACCGCAAGTGGATTCCCCGACCATTGCCGTGTCCGCCGCGCTGCCGGGTGCCAGCCCTGAAACGATGGCGTCCAGTGTCGCCACACCACTAGAACGCACGCTAGGACGAATTGCCGGTATCACCGAAATGACTTCCGCCAGCAGCTTAGGTTCGACCACTATCACGCTACAATTTGATCTGGAGCGCGATATAGACGGTGCAGCACGGGATGTGCAAGCAGCCATTAACGCCGCCAGCAGTTTGTTGCCCAGCCAGTTGCCCAGCCGCCCCAAATATCGCAAGCTCAATCCCTCTGACTCCCCTATCCTGATTTTGGCGCTCACCTCGGAAGTCATTAGCCGAGGAAAAATGTATGATCTGGCTTCAACTATCTTGGCGCAAAAAATTTCGCAAATCGACGGTATCGGCCAAGTGACTGTTGGCGGCAGCTCCTTACCGGCGGTCAGGGTCGAATTAAATCCGTCTTTGCTGAGCAAATATGGCATTAGCCTTGATGACGTGCGCACTGCCATTGTCCAAACCAATGTCAGCCGCCCGAAAGGTGCGTTGGAAAGCCCGACCCAGCATTGGCAAGTGCAAGCTAACGACCAAGCCACACGGGCCAATGATTACAATCCCCTGATTGTCGCCTATCGTAATGGTGCGCCGGTGCGGATTGCGGATTTGGGGGCGGCGGTCGATTCCGTGGAAGATTTACATAATGCTGGCATTAAAAATGGCAAACCGTCGGTGTTGTTGATACTTTTTAAACAGCCCGGTGCCAACATTATCGAAACGGTCAATCGGGTCAAAGCCTTGTTGCCTAACTTACGGGCTATTCTACCCAGTGCCATTGATTTGTCGGTAGCGTTGGATAGGTCTTTGACTATCCGTGCATCGGTCAACGAAGTGGAGCATAGCTTGTTGATTGCCATTGCTTTGGTAATTTTGGTGGTATTGCTGTTTTTGCGGAAATTACGCTCGGCACTGATTCCGGTGATTGCCGTGCCGGTGTCGCTGATTGGCGCTTGTGCATTGATGTATTTGTGCGATTACAGCTTGGACAATTTGTCGTTAATGGCACTGACCATTGCCACAGGGTTTGTGGTGGATGATGCGATTGTGGTATTGGAAAATATTAGCCGCCATGTTGAAAAAGGCAGCCCACCCTTTGAAGCGGCACTGCTGGGTTCGCGTGAAGTGGGCTTTACCGTGGTGTCCATGAGCCTATCGCTGATAGCCGTTTTTATACCTATTTTGCTGATGGGGGGCTTAGTGGGGCGCTTGTTCAGGGAATTTGCCGTTACCTTATCGGCCGCTGTGTTGGTGTCCTTAGCCGTTTCACTTACCGTAACGCCTATGCTTTGTGCACGTTGGTTAGCATCCAAACCCGCACCACCAGGCTATTTATCGCGTAAGATAGAACAGTTTTTTGTCCGTTTGCATAATGGCTACCGGATCAGCTTACACTGGGCTTTGCGCCATGCGCCGCTGATGATAGTGCTGCTGTTTGCTTGCATTGGCCTGAATGTGTATTTATACAGTATTGTGCCTAAAGGCTTTTTTCCAATCCAAGATAACGGCAGGTTAATGGGTTCGCTACAGGCGGATCAGAGCATTTCCTTTATGGCGATGCAAAAAAAACTACAGGATTTTGCCGACATTTTACAGACCGACCCCGACATAACCACCGTAGTGGGGTTTGCCGGTGGTGGGCAGAACAGCAATGCCGGGCGGATGTTTGCAGTACTTAAGCCACCCGACCAACGCGATGCGTCGATAGACACCATTATGCAACGCTTGCGGCAACGCTTGGGTAAAGTGGCCGGTGCCACCCTGCTGATGCAACCCGCTCAAGATTTACGCATTGGCGGTAGGCTATCGCCCTCCCTGTATGAATTTACCTTACAGGCGGATAGTCTGGCTGAGTTGCGGGAATGGACGCCCAAAATTGTGGCCGCTTTGCAGCGTAACCCCGGCTTGCTTGATGTCAACACCGACCAACAAGACAAGGGCATGCAAGTCTCGTTGACTGTTGATCGTGAAAAGGCGGCCCGTTTTGGTGTTAGCCAAGCCACTATTGACAGCGCCTTATATAATGCTTTTGGGCAACGCCAAGTGTCGGTCATTTACAATCCGCTCAACCAATACCATGTCATTATGGAATTGGCACCGGAATATTGGCAAGATCCTGAAATTTTAAAACAAATTTATGTCAGTGCCACTGGCAACAGCAGCAACCAAATCCCCTTGTCGGCACTGGCTAGCTTTAAGCCGACCAATGCCCCGTTAACGGTTAACCATCAGGGGCAATTTGCCGCCGCCACCGTTGCTTTTAACCTAAAGCCGGGCGTGTCGTTATCGGATGCCACCGCGATTATCCAACAAACCTTACAAGAAATAGGTACACCCGCTTCCGTGCGGGGTGGTTTTCAGGGGGCCGCCAAGGCCTTCCAGCAATCGTTAAACAATCAGCCTTGGCTGATTTTGGCGGCATTAGTGACCATTTATATTGTTTTGGGTGTGCTGTACGAAAGCTACATCCATCCACTGACCATCCTATCAACCTTACCCTCCGCTGGCATGGGCGCTATTTTGGCGCTGCTGGTATGCGGCATAGAATTTAGTATTATTGCCCTGATTGGGGTAATTTTGTTGATTGGCATCGTGAAAAAAAATGCCATTATGATGATAGATGTTGCCCTGCAAGCAGAACGTGAGCAGGGTATGAACAGCGAAGAGGCTATTTTTACCGCTTGCCTGTTACGCTTTCGGCCCATCCTGATGACCACCTTGGCGGCCCTGCTCGGTGCCTTGCCCTTGGCACTGGCAAGTGGTTACGGTGCGGAATTGCGCCAACCGCTAGGCATCTCCATTGTCGGTGGCTTGCTGGTCAGCCAGTTGCTGACCTTATATACCACGCCTGTGGTTTATTTGTACCTAGACCGCTTAAGCCTGTATAGCCGCAATTTGTTCAATAAGGAGAAGCATTGACGCCCTTTCAGAGGATCGGCTGCCAAAAGATAAAATGATTTATCAAGTGCAGTTAACTGAACAACCACCAGCTAAAGCTGGTGGGTTCGTATAATGGACTAAAGTCCGGATACGGGTCATAAGACCCGTTCATGTTTCGGTTCTAAAATTATCATCTCCTTTAGGCTCGAAATGATGTTCCAGATAATTTTTTA
>CAIYOW010000055.1 GCA_903927955.1 uncultured Methylococcaceae bacterium
ATCTATGCCGTGTTCAAGCTGGAATGTTTGAAGATCAAACATAAAACCAACCATTTCGCCACACGGGCTAAGTTGTTTATAAAAGCGAACCAGATGGCGTATGAGGAGTTGCAGATATTACGGGGTGCGTAACATCAGTTATATAACATAAAATTCGCCTTTAGATTGCTCGAATCCACAACATTAAATGGTCATGTTTTCGTTTTTTTACAGTTAGGAACGAACCACTACCGAGAAGTTGTCAAGGCCTGGCATCCCATTTGTTGAGTCAAACCTAGCGGATTTGAAGTCCAACGAAAGGATAACTGTAAAGCAAGGATGCGGTATGTACGTTATAGTACACATGCAACGGCTTGATGCGGCAAATCTAAAAAAGGCTAGTGATTGATGTCTGTAACGCTGGACTGTTTGGCTATAACGCGCTGCTAACTTGACTGGATTAACGCTAAATGGAGGATGTTAGCTGACATATATGATGTCGGCTTACAATGCCCTTGCTTGCGTCATTAGCCGCTTCAAGTCGCTGACGGTTTGCGCCAAGCCGGAAAATACGGCTTGGGCGATGATGGCATGACCAATATTCAGTTCGGTGATTTCCGGTATGGCACAAATGGCGGCGACATTATGGAAGTTTAAGCCGTGTCCTGCGTTAACTTGCAAACCTAGTTGATTGGCATAATTAGCTGCGTGGCAGATTCGAGTCAATTCTTCAGCTTGTAAGTGTTTGCCTTGCGCATCGGCATAGCACCCCGTGTGAAGCTCTATAACGGGGGCGCCGGCGGCAACTGCCGCGTCTATTTGCCGGTCATCGGCATCAATGAACAGTGACACTTCAACGCCTGCATCGGCCAGTCTGGCACAAGCCGCTTTAATAGCGGGCAGGTTGCCCGCCACATCCAGGCCGCCTTCGGTGGTCAGTTCGGCGCGCTTTTCCGGCACGAGACAACAGGCATAGGGCTGGACTTTTTCGGCTATTTCCAACATGGCTTGGGTCACGGCCATTTCTAGGTTTAGACGAGTGTTAAGCATATCTTTCAGCAAATAGATGTCCCGATCTTGGATATGCCGCCTATCTTCACGCAGGTGCGCTGTTATGCCATCAGCACCAGCTTGTTCCGCCAGCAAAGCGGCCTGTACAGGTTCTGGGTAACGTGTGCCACGGGCTTGCCTGAGAGTGGCTACATGGTCGATATTGACACCTAGTAAGATGGGGGATTTGTTCATGTCTGTAGCTGTTGGATGATTTGGTTGATAACGGAGCGGCTTTTTAAAGGCTTGCCTTGTCTATAAAAATCTATGACACCACGCATCAGTTGTTTTGCCTCGGCTAACTGGGCGGCATCGGTGAAACGTTGTTGTTGCAGGGCCAGTAAAGTGTCACCATCGAACACACCTTGTTCGCTGGCAATCGCCCCTTGTTCAGGGTGAAAAAAATATTTTTGCCGGGGTCTGATCGGGTGTTGCTGGTTATCGGTCTCCAGCGGTAAAGCATAGCCAATTAAGCACAGCAGTTGTAATTCAAAAATCCGTAGGGTTGCTTCAAGTTCCGGTTGGCTTGCCAAGCCGACCAAGCTGTGCTGGTAGAGCGCGAACACTTCGGGGTGCGGATCGGCATTGGCGATAAAAAATGTCAGCAATTCGTTCAGGTAAAAGCCGCAATAAAAGGGAAGTCCCTGTAGTGCCAGCGGATGGCTAAGTTCCACTGCGGTCAGTATCTTAAAGTTGGCCTTACCAGTATACGATATGAGCAAGGGCAGAAAAGGCTGTAATAGGCTAGCAGTTTTGGATTTGGCTTTTCTGACCCCTTTTGCCAACAGCGGCAACCTACCGTAATCGCGGGTAAAAACATCCATAATCAGGCTGGTTTCGCGGTACGTCCGCTTTTGTAAAATATAGCCGGGTTGCAAATAAACAGGCTGATCAGCCATTAAAGCCTAGGCTTTGTAGCGCGCGTTCATTGTCAGACCAACCTGATTTAACCTTTACCCATAATTGCAAGTAGACTTTTTGGGCGATCAGCCGCTCTATATCGTGCCGTGCTTCGGTGCCAATATTTTTGAGCATCTCACCCTCTTTGCCAATGACAATATTTTTTTGCGTCATGCGTTCCACCCAAATGATTGCGTATATTTTGGTGATGTCGGGATGCTCTTCATAGCGTTCTATTTCAACGGTCAGTTCATAAGGCAATTCCGCACCTAACCGCCGGGTGAGTTTTTCCCTGATAATTTCCGCCGCCAAGAATCGTTCACTGCGGTCGGTGACTTGGTCTTCCGGATAAATTAGGCCTTGTTCCGGCAATAATTGTATGATGAGCTGTTCCAGCACATCCAAATTGGTGTTTTTTAAAGCCGATATAGGGACTAATTGTTCAAAGGGAAAGCGTTGTTGGGCTTCGGCAAAAAATGCCAATATGGCTTCTTTTTCTTTTACTTTATCAACCTTGTTTACAACGAGGATAACCGGTAAGTTGGCTTGTTTGAGCTTGATGAAAATAGTTTCATCATACTCATGCCAAGACAGGCCATCTATCAACCACACTACCACATCCACGCCCATTAAAGTGGTGTCGGCAGTTTTGTTGAGGTAACGGTTCAGGGCTTTTTTCTCGCTGCTATGCATCCCTGGGGTGTCCATATAGATCACTTGCCCCGCTTCGGTGGTGTTGATGCCTAATATGCGGTGCCTTGTGGTTTGTGGCTTGCGGGAGGTAATGCTGATTTTTTGTTTAAGCAGATGGTTCATTAATGTCGATTTACCGACATTCGGTCTGCCTATCAAGGCAACGTATCCACAATTCATAAGCTGTCCTTTAACAGTTGCAACATTTTTTCCGCCGCATCTTGTTCGGCTTTTTTACGTGTCCCGCCTGTACCCGTAGACGCTGCATCCAACACGGAAACAGTGCATTTGACCTTAAAGGTCTGTTCATGGGCCAGCCCTGACATGGTGATTAAGGTGTAGTCCGGCAAGTCCAATTTTCTAGCCTGCATCAGCTCTTGCAATTGGGTTTTAGGGTCTTTACGCCAACTTTCCAAAGACAGGCCAGCCAACTTTTCGGTGAACAATTGCTCTATCCATTGTTGGCAACTGATCATGCCTTGATCGAGGTATAAAGCCCCCATCATGGCTTCTAAAGCGTCGGACAGAATGGAATCGCGCCGAAAACCACCGCTTTTAAGCTCGCCTGTGCCTAACAGCAAGTAATCACCTAGCTGGTGCAGTCTGGCCAGTTCCGCCAGCGAACTTTCATTGACCAAAGAGGCTCTCAGTCTGCTTAATACGCCCTCGCTGGCTTCAGGAAAAATATCATACAGTTTATTGGCAATGACAAACCCTAAAATTGAGTCGCCTAAAAATTCCAAGCGTTCATTATTGTTAGGGCCATAGCTGCGATGCGTTAACGCCACTTTTAAAAGGCTTAGGTCATTAAACTGTAAGCCAAGCTTTTTTTGTAGGTTGTCAGGGTTTTTTATCACGCCTTGTCAACCCCAAGCTGTCGCCCAACAGCATATTTGTTCGACAATATCATCATAGTTTTATTTAAGGAGCGTACCTATACGGTCAAATTGAACACCGCTATTTTGCCAATCCCAACTCATCCAAATTAAAAACGCCCTGCCAACCAAGTTTTCTTCAGGCACTGTTCCCCAGTAGCGGCTATCATTGCTATTATCACGGTTATCGCCCATCATGAAATATTGGCCTTCTGGTACAATAAAATCAACCGATACAGTAGGCGCTTCGTGCCTAATAAGGATGTTATGCTCAATGCCGGTCAAATTTTCCTGAAAGCGTTCTGCCCCAGTCATTTCTTGACCAGCCCCTAGACCTTGATAGAGACCCATCGAAAGCTGCTTGACCGGCGCATCATTGACAGTTAGCTGTTTGTTATCATCATAAGAAATTTTATCGCCGGGCAAGCCAATAACCCGTTTGATATAGTCCACACTAGGGTCTTTGGGATAGCGGAACACAACGACATCACCGCGTTTGGGTTCGTCTATGGCAATTATTTTCTTATTGATGACCGGCAGGCGGATACCATAGGCAAATTTGTTGACCAAGATAAAATCCCCCACCAATAGCGTAGGCATCATTGAGCCGGATGGGATGCGGAAAGGCTCCGCCAAAAATGAGCGCAACAATAACACTAACAGCAGCACCGGAAAAAATGACCGCGCATATTCCACTATCCACGGTTCGTTTTTTTCTATATACGGTGTGCCCTCAATTTTTAGCATCAGCCAATAAGCACCCCAAACCAGCCCGGACACAACTGAGCCAGCCAGCAAGTAAAAGGAAAAATCTATATCCATAAGTATGCGTTTATTTATGTTTGTTAAAGGTTTGGGGTTATTCTTTATTAAGCTGTAGTACTGCCAAGAAGGCTTCTTGCGGAATTTCAATGCTACCGACTTGTTTCATACGTTTTTTTCCAGCCTTTTGTTTTTCCAGTAATTTTTTCTTACGACTAATATCACCACCATAACATTTGGCGGTAACATTTTTCCGTAATGCCTTAACGGTTGAGCGGGCAACCACTTTGGAGCCTATGGCTGCCTGAATAGCGACCTCGTACATTTGTCTTGGGATGAGTTCTTTCATCTTTTCCACCAAGTCACGCCCACGGTTATTGCTCATGTCCCGATGCACAATGATGGATAAGGCATCGACTTTTTCGGTGTTAATCAATACATCCAGTTTAATAAGGTCGGCGGGTTGAAAACGCAGGAACTCGTAATCAAAGGATGCAAAGCCGCGGCTAACCGATTTTAAACGGTCAAAAAAATCCAACACCACTTCACTTAAGGGCATTTCATAGTGTAAAGACACTTGCCTGCCAGCAAACTGCATATCTTTTTGTAGGCCACGTTTTTCAATACACAAGGTGATAACCGCACCTAAATAAGCTTCCGGCACTAAAATATTGGCCCGTATGATAGGTTCGCGAATTTCTTTGACAATACCGCCATCGGGGAGTTTGGCGGGATTATCCACCATGATGATGTCACCCGTTTGCGTGATCACTTCGTAAACCACCGTTGGGGCGGTGGTGATCAAATCAACGTCGTATTCTCGCTCTAACCTTTCTTGCACAATTTCCATGTGCAACATGCCCAAAAATCCGCAACGGAAACCAAATCCTAATGCTTGCGAAGTTTCCGGTTCAAACTGCAAGGCGGCATCATTGAGGTTGAGTTTTTTTAACGCTTCACGAAGGTCTTCGTAATTGTCAGAACTAACCGGATAAAGTCCAGCGAAAACTCTAGGCTGGACTCTTTGAAAACCAGTAAGCTGTTCGGTGGCGGGTTTGTCCGTCCAAGTGATGGTATCGCCCACCGGCGCACCAAAAATGTCTTTTATACCAGCCACCACATAACCCACCTCGCCGGTGTTGAGCAAGTCCTTTTCCAGTCGTTTAGGGGTAAAAACGCCGACAATATCGACAATAAAGGATTTGCCTGTGGACATGATGGTAATTTTTTGTTTTTTACGGATGCTGCCGTGGACAATCCTGACCAAAGACACAACCCCCAAATAACTGTCAAACCAGGAATCAATAATTAGGGCTTGTAAGGGGCCATCAATATTACCTTGCGGGGGCGGCACTTTGACCACCAATTGCTCCAGCACATCCAACACACCCAAACCGGTCTTGGCGCTGATCATGAGAGCCTCATCCGCCGGAATGCCTATCACTTCTTCAATTTCAGTTTGTACCCTAGCAGGTTCGGCGGATGGCAGATCAATTTTATTGAGGACAGGAACGACCTCTAACCCCTGATCAATGGCCGTGTAGCAGTTGGCAACGCTTTGAGCCTCGACCCCTTGTGCGGCATCCACCACCAGCAAAGCCCCTTCACAGGCTGCCAAGGAGCGGGACACTTCATAGGAAAAATCCACATGGCCAGGTGTGTCAATAAAGTTTAACTGATAGGTTTCGCCATCTTTGGCTGTGAATTCTAGGGTGACGCTTTGCGCTTTAATGGTAATGCCGCGTTCCCTTTCTATATCCATCGAATCAAGAACTTGAGCAGACATTTCTCGATCGCTTAAACCACCGCAAAGCTGTATGAAGCGGTCTGCGAGGGTCGATTTTCCGTGATCGATATGGGCAATAATAGAAAAATTTCTTATATGTTTTAAATCCACGCTATTTCAACTTGAAAACGTAAAAAACAAAGCCGGGCTAAAAAGCCCGCATAGGGAAAGCATAGAAGGTTGGCTGCGACTCTAGGAGAATAGATTGTATATAAAAACAGCCCAATCAAATAGCAAAGTTAACAAGCAAGCCTAGATAAACACTCAAGCCAAACCAGTTGTTATTTAAAAAAGCGGCAAAACAGTTCTGTTTGTTACGGTCAACAATGAGTGTTTGTTGGTATAAAAACAGACCGGCAGCGCACAATAGCCCTAAGTAATAAGGCCATTTAAGACCCTGCAACCATCCTATCCATAATAGTAGGGCCATAATGGTCAATTGTAGGATGCCAATAATGAGTTTGTCGTGTCTGCCAAACAGAATGGCGGTGGATTTGATACCAATTTTTAAATCATCATCTTTATCCACCATGGCGTACATAGTGTCGTATACCAAGGCCCATAAGGCAACTGACAAATATAATAGCCATCCGACCAGCGGAATATGGTTGGCTTGCGCTGCAAAAGCCATAGGCACCGCCCAACCAAAGGATATGCCTAAATAGGCTTGTGGCAATTGGGTATACCGCTTCATGAAAGGATAGCTGGCCGCCAAAAAAACGCCGCCTATAGACAACAAAATGGTATAGATATTGAGCAACAAGACCAAACTAAAAGCCAACAGACATAGTACCGCAAACAGTACCAGTGCTTCTTTTGGGGCGACCTTTCCAGTGGCAATAGGCCGCGATTGGGTGCGCTCAACATGTGCATCATAATGCCTATCCGCATAATCATTGATGATGCAACCGGCGGCACGCATAAGGATCACACCTAAGCAAAATACAATCAACACCAAACTATCGGGCTTGCCATCACTGGCCAACCATATTGCCCACAAAGTGGGCCAGAGCAATATGAGTATGCCTATGGGCTTGTCGAACCGGGCCAATAACCAATATTGTACGGCCCTATCGGCAATAGTTTGCCAAGAATAAGGTTTTATAGTCTGCGGTTGCAAAATTATACACCTCGAATTTTAAAAATAGTTTGAATGGCTAGGCTGGTTCAAAAGGCAACGCTTTTAGTAATCTTTAAACAAAAAAAAAGCCGGGGGAGTCCGGCTTTTTTTAAGCAATGATGCTTTCTATTCTGGTCTGTCGACCAGTTCGACATAGGCCATTGGGGCGTCATCACCTGCCCTAAAGCCACACTTCATGATCCGAAGATAGCCGCCGGGACGGTTTTTGTAGCGTGGGCCCAGTTCATTAAATAATTTTGTGACCATTTCACGATCACGCAATTTGGCGAATGCATTCCTTCTTTTGGCAACACTATCTTCTTTAGATAAGGTTATTAAAGGTTCTGCGTAACTTCTCAATTCCTTAGCTTTAGGCAAGGTAGTTTTGATCAGTTCGTGCCGGAACAATGAATTAGTCATGTTACTGAATAGCGCCTTACGGTGGCTACTATTCATATTAAATTTTCTGCCAGACTTACGATGTCTCATTTCAAAAGACCTTATTTATTAGTGTGTTATTAAACTGGATTGGTCGATGAGATTATCAGGCGGCCAATTTTCAAGCCTCATGCCCAATGACAGACCTTTCAATGCCAGTATGTCTTTAATTTCTGTCAAAGATTTTTTGCCAAGATTAGGGGTTTTAAGCAATTCCACTTCGGTTCTTTGGATCAAATCACCTATGTAGAAAATATTTTCCGCCTTTAAGCAATTGGCTGACCTTACAGTCAGTTCCAAATCATCTACTGGACGCAAGAATATCGGCTCAATTTCCGGACGATGGGGTTCAATTTCCTTATCTAAACCAGGTTGTTCTATTTCTTTTTCAAAATCAACGAAAACTGACAACTGATCATGCAAAATGGTTGCAGCCAGCTTGATAGTCTCTTCAGGGTCAACGGTGCCATTGGTCTCCAGCTCTATAATAAGCTTGTCCAAATTAGTCCGTTGTTCCACCCGGGTACTCTCAACCTGATAAGCCACTTTTATGATGGGGCTAAAAGAAGCATCAACTTGCAAAGTGCCTACGGGAACGCCTTGATCATTGCCGTGTTTTCTGGCACTGACCGGCTCATACCCCCTGCCTCTACGCACACGGATTTTAATGTTCAACGCGCCTGCGTGGGTCAAATTTGCAATGACCAATTCAGGGTTGACAATTTCAACATCGTGCGGCAAAGTGATGTCAGAGGCTTTCACCACCCCTTGACCGGATTTAGACAAAGTCAGTTCGACCTCATCTTTAGAATGCAAAAGGACAGCTAGTTTTTTTAGATTCAGAAGGATGTCAATGACATCTTCTTGCACACCTTCTATGGTGGTGTACTCATGAAGCACGCCATCAATCTCAACATCTGTCACGGCACAACCGGGAATTGTGCTTAACAGCACACGTCTTAGGGCATTACCTAAGGAATGACCAAAACCACGCTCTAATGGCTCTATGACAATCCTAGAATGATTGGGAGATTTTGACTCTACCTCAACCAGACGAGGCTTTAGTAAGCCAGAAATAGAAAACTGCATTTAAATCCCTCAGTACCGCGATTATTTAGAGTAAAGTTCAACAACTAACTGCTCATTAATATCGCTTCCTAAATCAACGCGATCAGGTAGCGAACTAAAGATACCCGACATAGCTTTTGTGTTCACTTCTACCCATGAAGGAAAGCCATATTGCTCAGTTACCGTAAGAGCATCAACAATCCTTTGTTGTTTTTTAGCTTTTTCCCTTACTGCGACAACATCTCCTGGTGAAACTTGATAAGAAGGGATGTTAATTAGGGCATTGTTAACCATAATTGATTTATGGGAAACCAATTGGCGCGCTTCCGCACGGGTACAAGCATAACCCATTCTGTAGACAACATTATCAAGGCGTGACTCAAGCAGGTTAAGCAGATTTTCACCTGTGGCACCTTTTTTCATATCAGCAGACTTGTAATAATTGCGGAATTGTTTTTCCAAAATTCCATAAATTCTACGTAAACGCTGTTTAGCCCTTAACTGCATGGCATAGTCGGAACTTCTGGTGCGCTTTGCACCATGCTGCCCCGGCCTTTGGTCAAGTTTACATTTGTTTTCTAATGACTTCCCTCTGCTTTTCAAAAAAAGGTCTGTACCTTCTCTTCTGCTCAGCTTACAGGTTGGCCCGATATATCTTGCCATCTAACTACTCCAAATACCTTAAACGCGGCGTTTTTTAGGTGAACGACAACCGTTGTGCGGGATTGGCGTCACATCGACTATGTTATTTATTTTAAAACCAAGATTGTTTAATGAACGCACCGCTGACTCACGTCCTGGGCCTGGGCCTTTAATCATAACATCAAGGTTTTTCATTCCGTATTCTTGGGCAACAATGCCTGCTTTTTCGGCTGCAACCTGCGCGGCGAAAGGCGTACTTTTTCTTGAACCACGAAAACCTGAACCACCTGAGGTTGCCCATGACAAGGCGTTACCTTTGCGGTCGGTAATGGTAATTATGGTATTATTGAAGGAAGCATGTACATGAACTATGCCATCAGCCACTTCTTTTTTTATACGCTTTCTTGCGCGGTTAGGACTAGCCATTGATCAATATCTCTTAAATTAAAATCAAAAATTATTTTCTGATAGGTTTACGCGGGCCTTTACGAGTGCGGGCATTGGTTCTAGTCCGTTGCCCCCTTAAAGGCAAGCCACGACGATGACGAATGCCACGGTAGCAACCGAGATCCATCAACCTCTTGATATTCATTGACACTTCGCGCCTCAAATCACCTTCCACTGTCATTTTTGACACAACGGTACGAATCGATTCCAGCTGCTCTTCTGCCAATTCCTTTATTTTTACTGTTGGTAGTATTCCAACCTCGTCGCAAATATTTGCTGCGGTTTTACGACCGACACCATAAATTGACGTAAGTGCAATTACTGCGTGCTTATGGTCTGGAACATTGATTCCGGCAATACGTGCCATTTAGATACTCCTCCGAGTAGTCTTTTTTAAAATTAAGCTGGGAATTATAACATTAACAAAATTACAGGGCAACAATTAACCCTGTCTTTGCTTATGCCTTCCATCAACACAAATAACGCGAACAATTCCGTTTCTTTTTACAATCTTACATTTTCTGCAAATTGTCTTTACTGATGCCCGTACTTTCACAACATTCCTCTCAATAATTTATAAGCTTTTAGCTTATTTCTTTAAATTAGCCTTTTTCATAAGCCCGTCATATTGCTGGGACATGACATGGGTCTGGATTTGGGAAATGAAATCCATCACCACCACGACAATAATCAGCAATGAAGTGCCGCCAAATGTAAAGGGGACATTCCAATAAACAATCAAAAACTCAGGCAACAAACAAACTAGGGTTATGTAAAAACCGCCTATCAAGGTAAGCCTGGTCATTACTTTATCTATGTAGCTGGTCGTTTGTATTCCAGGTCTTATACCAGGCAGAAATGCGCCTGATTTCTTTAAATTTTCGGCTGTCTCTTTAGAATTGAACACCAGTGCTGTATAAAAGAAACAAAAGAAAATGATAGCGGTGGCATAGAGCAAGATATAAACCGGTTGTCCTGGCGATAGCATGATGGCGACATCTTGCAACCATGAGAAACCTTCAGCATTGCCGAACCAACCGGCAACGGTAGCTGGAAACAAAATGATGCTTGACGCAAAGATAGGTGGTATAACACCTGCCATATTGAGCTTTAGCGGTAAAAAACTGCTTTGGGCTGCATAGAGCTTACGGCCTTGTTGTCTTTTAGGGTAATTGATCAATATGCGTCGTTGACCCCTTTCTACGAACACCACCAAGGCGGTGACCGATATCGATAGCAAAAACAGCAATAAAATGAAACCTGCATTCATTTCGCCCGTCCTTGCCAATTCAAGTGTGCCACCCACTGCCTTAGGTAAACCAGATACAATCCCAGCAAAAATGATCATCGATATGCCGTTACCGATGCCCCTTTCCGTCACTTGCTCACCCAACCACATTAAAAAAACAGTACCCGTGACCAAAGTGATGGTAGTGATGAACACAAAACCCATTCCAGGACTAATGACGACTGACAAGCCGCCGGCTGTTTGGCTTTGTAGTGCCAATGAAATGCCTATCGCTTGAAAGGTCGCTAAAACAACTGTGCCGTATCGGGTGAATTGGGAAATTTTACGTCGTCCAGACTCACCTTCTTTTTTCATTTGCTCCATAGAGGGGATCACGACTGTCATTAGCTGCATAATAATAGATGCAGATATGTAAGGCATGATGCCAAGGGCAAATAAACTCAAGCGCATTAAGGAACCACCGGAAAACATGTTGAACATGTCAAGGATTGAACCACCTTGTTGTTCAAACATTGCCGCCAGTGCTTTAGGGTCAATACCCGGCACGGGTATATGAGCCCCTACGCGGTACACGACTAGCGCACCTAAAACAAAAAGCAGTCTTGCTTTCAGTTCGGAAAAATCAGCACCTTTAGTAGCCATCTTATTCCTTCGTATTTATTTAGGCGTCTATTGTGCCGCCAGCCGCTTCAATTGATTGTTTTGCACCGGCAGTCAATTTTATATCTTTTGAGATAGTGACTGCTTTCAGCAATACGCCAGATTTTATTATTTTTACTTTTTTGGTGAAAGCAGGCACAATATTCGCTTGAATCAGAGACTTTATATCAATGACTTCAGCAACTAAGTCATTCAACTCATGCAACCTTACTTCGGCACTCAATTTGCTTAGATGGGAGACGAATCCAATTTTAGGCAGACGGCGCTGTAATGGCATCTGACCACCTTCAAAACCGACTTTATGGAATCCGCCACTTCTAGCTTTTTGACCTTTATGGCCTCTACCACAGGTTTTTCCCAACGTGCAGCCAATGCCACGACCAACGCGCTTTGATTTTTTCCGTGAACCATCACTGGAACTAATAGTATTCAAATACATTAGATTTCCTCAACTCGTAACATGTATGATATTTTGTTGATCATACCTCTGTACTCTGGTGTATTAGGAACAACAATATTTTGGTTGATTTTTCTTAGACCCAAACCTTTCAAGCAAGCTTGATGACCCGGTAAACGGCCGAACTTGCTTTTGATCATGGTCACACTGAGTGAATTAACTTGCATAATCATTACTTACTCGAAAATTTGTTCAACTGTCAAACCGCGTTTTGCAGCAATTTGCGAAGGGCTATGCATACCGGTCAGACCATTGATGGTAGCCCTTACTACATTGATTGGGTTATTTGTGCCAATACATTTAGCCAATACATTATGGACTCCAACCACTTCAAACACTGCTCTCATGGCGCCACCTGCGATAATGCCTGTACCTTCGGAAGCGGGCTGCATATAAACTTTAGCCGCACCTGTGACATTCATAATCGGATACTGAAGGGTATCGCCTTTAAGGGCAACCTTGCGCATATTTTTACGCGCTTGTTCAAGTGATTTTTGAATGGCGATGGGTACTTCCCGAGCTTTGCTAACGCCGTAGCCAACTCGGCCTTCGCCATCACCAACGACAGTCAATGCTGTAAAACCAAATACCCTACCGCCTTTAACAACTTTTGCAACGCGTCTTACGTTCACTAATTTTTCTTGTAGGCCGTCTGTACTGCCTTGAGCGGGTGCTGTAGCCATTGTCTATCTCCTAAAATTTCAATCCTGCTTCACGAGCAGCGTCAGCCAATGCCTTCACCCGACCATGATATTTAAATCCAGAACGGTCAAAAGCAACGTTGGTAATACCTGCGGCCAATGCCTTTTGGGCAATAAACTTGCCTACTTCTGCGGCAGCCGTCATGTTACTGGTATTTTTCACATTGCCTTTTATTTCCGCCTGATTGGTCGAGGCACTAACAATCGTTGTCGTTCCATCACCACTGATCACTTGTGCATACATGTGCTGTGAGGTTTTATGGATAGTCAAACGAGTGGCTTTGAGTTTTTTTATGTGGCTACGCAACTTAAGTGCGCGTTTCATTCTTGCTTGTCTTTTTAGCATCATGTCACCTTACTTTTTCTTAGCTTCTTTTCTTGCAACATGTTCGTCACTGTATCTAACGCCTTTGCCTTTATAAGGTTCAGGTGGACGATATGCCCTTATTTTGGCCGCTACTTCACCAACGAGTTGTTTGTTGCTGCCTTTGATGACAATTTCTGTCTGGGTTGGGGTTTCAACTGATATGCCATTGGGTACGTTGAAATCAACGGGGTGTGAATAACCCAATGATAAAGAAAGTATATTTCCTTTGGCTTGGGCTCTGTAACCGACACCTATCAAGGTCATTTTCTTTTCAAAGCCAGCTGATACACCTGTCACCATATTGTTGGCAATTGCCCTTGCCGTTCCGGCTTGTGCAGTTGCTTTTTTATCATTTTTGTCCCAAACAACTTGGATTATGTTTTCATCAATGGTTAAAGAAACGGCTTGGTTAAAGTCGTAAGACAATTCACCATTTTTCCCTTTAACCAGTAGGTTATTCCCGTCCAGTTTTACATTTACTCCGCTAGGAATAAGGACTGGCGCTTTAGCAATTCTTGACATATAGGGCCTTCGTTAACAAACGGTACAAATAACTTCACCACCATGACCAATTGCACGGGCTGCTCTATCCGTCATTACGCCATTAGATGTTGATACAATTGCAATCCCTAAGCCACCAAGCACTTTTGGCAACTCATCTTTAGATTTATAAATGCGTAAACCAGGTCGACTGACCCTGTCGATGCTCTCGATCACTGGAAGACCTTTGTGGTACTTCAGCTCTATGGTCATTTCGCTATGCGAACCTGTGGTTTCAACACTGAAATCTTTTATATAACCTTCTTCTTTCAACACTTTCGCAATCGAAATCTTTAAATTGGACGAAGGTTGTTTTACACTTTTCTTTCCTGCAGATTGACCGTTTCTTATACGGGTCAACATATCTGCTACTGGATCAGTCATGCTCATTATAATGTCTCCAAACTTTAACTTACCAACTGGCCTTAACGACACCAGGCACATCACCACGCATGGTTGCTTCCCGTAGTTTGTTTCTGCTTAATCCAAACTTACGATAGTAACCATGGGGGCGACCAGTCAAGTTACAGCGGTTATGAACCCTAGTGACACTAGAGTCGCGCGGTAATTTCTGCAATTGCAGCTGAGCGGTTTCCCGATCTTCAAAACTGGTGTTGGGGTCTCTAATAGCTTCTTTTAGAGCCTTACGTTTGACATCATATTTTTGCACTAACTTCTTACGCTTAACTTCTCGCGCAATCATTGATTTCTTTGCCATAACAAAATCGCTCTTTAGTTTTTAAATGGAAAGTTAAACAGCTTCAACAAGGCCAAGCCTTCTTCATTTGTTTTAGCTGTTGTTGTTATTGTAATATCCATACCACGTAAAGCATCGATTTTGTCATAATCAATTTCTGGGAATATAATTTGTTCTTTTACTCCCATGGAATAATTACCTCGACCATCAAAGCTTTTAGGACTCAACCCCCTGAAATCACGTATTCTGGGTATTGAAATACTAATTAACCGATCAAGGAATTCATACATTCTATCGCTGCGTAAAGTTACTTTGCAGCCTATTGGCATATCGTCCCTGATTTTAAAACCAGCGATAGATTTTCTTGCCAATGTTATAACGGGTTTTTGGCCTGATATTTTTTCCATATCACTGACTGCTGACTGCAATATTTTTTTGTCTGCAACCGCACCACCAACACCCATGTTAAGGGTTATCTTTACAATCTTTGGAGCTTGCATGACTGATTTGTAGCCAAATTGCTCGATCAAGGAAGGTAATATTCTTTCTTTATATACGGATTCTAGTCTAGCCATAATTCATCTATACCTTATGCATCAACATTAGTGTTTGTTGATTTAAAATACCTAACTTTTTTTCCGTCTTCCAGAAACCTAAAACCTACGCGATCAGCTTTCTTTGTAGCAGGATTATAAAGACCTATATTCGATATGTTTATTGGCATATCTTTTTCAATAATCCCACCTTGAACACCAGTATTAGGATTTGCTTTTTGTGTCTTTTTTACACGGTTGATTCCTTCAACCAAGACTTTATTGTTCGCCGTTATCTTAGCAACGCGACCACTCTTACCTTTGTCTTTTCCGGTAATTACGATCACATCATCACCTTGTTTTATTTTTTGCATAAATAAACCCTACCTTATAAAACTTCTGGAGCCAATGAGATAATTTTCATAAATTTCTCACCTCTTAGCTCTCTGGTTACTGGGCCAAATATACGGGTACCAAGGGGCTGAAGATTATTGTTAAGAATGACGGCTGCATTACCGTCGAAACGAATGACCGAGCCATCTGGACGTCGCACACCTTTACTGGTACGAACAACCAATGCATTATATACCTCGCCTTTTTTTACTCTTCCGCGAGGAATGGCATCCTTAATACTGACTTTTATGATGTCCCCAATACCTGCATAACGCCTGTGGGAACCACCCAATACTTTGATACACATGACCCTTTTGGCACCACTGTTATCGGCGACGTCAAGGCTAGTTTGCATCTGAATCATGATTTTTTCCTAGTATGTAAAGTAAACAGATAGCTTATCGGTTTACACTTTCTAAAATTTGCACCAGCCTAAAGCTTTTATGCTTAGACATAGGTCGGCATGAGGTGATTGAAACCAAATCGCCTTCCTGACAAGCATTTTGCTCATCATGCACCATCATCTTGGTGGAACGTTTGATATATTTTCCATACACAGGGTGCTTGACAACCCGCTCCACCAACACGGTTGCTGATTTGTCCATTTTATTGCTGACAACACGTCCTGTTATTGTCCTTAACTTAGCTTCATTTTCGCTCATAATTGCACGCCAGCCATTTCTCTTAAAATTGTATGGATACGGGCGACATCACGCCTTACGACTTTAATTTGATGTGGCTTAGTCAATTGGCCAGTGCCTTTTTGCATTTTTAAATTAAATTGTTCGCGCGACAAGTCAAGCAGCATTGCTTCTAGTTCTGTTTTGTTTTTTTGGCGTAATTCACTTGCTTTCATTACATTATTGTCCGAGCAGTAAAAAGTGTTTTCAACGGCAACTTAGCTGAGGCCAATGCGAATGCTTCACGTGCTAACTCTTCGGAAACACCCTGTATCTCATACAGCATCGTGCCAGGTCTAATTTGAGCAACCCAATATTCTACACTACCTTTACCTTTACCCATACGTACTTCTAAAGGTTTTTTGGTGATCGGCTTATCAGGAAATACGCGTATCCAGATTTTTCCACCACGTTTGACATGACGGGTTATTGCTCTTCTTGCCGCCTCAATTTGGCGTGCTGTCAATCTGCCGCGATCGACTGATTTAAGGCCATATTCGCCGAAACTGACAGATGAGCCTCGAACAGCGATGCCGTTATTTCTGCCTTTATGCTGTTTACGAAATTTTGTTCTTTTAGGTTGAAGCATGTCTTGGTCCCTTCAACTATTTTTTATTGTCTGAGTTGATGGATGCCAAATGTGCATCCATATCGAATACTTCACCTTTAAATATCCACACTTTAATGCCGATAATACCGTAGGTGGTGTTAGCTTCTGCTGTTGCATAATCAATGTCGGCGCGTAAAGTATGAAGTGGAACGCGGCCTTCCCTATACCATTCGGTACGGGCAATTTCGGCTCCATTTAAACGTCCGCCTAGACTGATCTTAATGCCTTCTGCACCTAAGCGCATGGTATTGGTTACAGCGCGTTTCATTGCACGACGGTACATTATGCGTTTTTCCAATTGTTGGGCAACACCTTCTGCAACCAAGTATGAATCTAGTTCAGGCTTTCTAATTTCTTCAACGTTCAGTTGTACAGGCACACCGATCATTTTGGAAATTTGTTGCCTTAAAATATCAATATCTTCGCCTTTCTTGCCAATAACAATGCCAGGACGTGCGGTATGCACGGTTATTTGGGCATTGTTGGCAGGTCTGTTAATTTGTATCCGGCTTACTGATGCATGAGCCAATTTCTTTTTAATAAATTCCCTGACCATAATATCTTGATGCAGGAACAATGGATAATCATGGCTGTTTGCATACCACCTAGAATTCCAATCTTTTACGATGCCTAGCCTTATGCCAATCGGATGTACTTTCTGACCCATTTCCTGCCCCTACAGAGTTTCTTCTACTTTAATTGTAATGTGGCAGGTTCTTTTAAGGATGCGGTTGCCACGTCCTTTAGCTCTTGCCTTAAACCGTTTTAAGGTTGCCCCTTCGTTAACAAAGACCGTCGACACTTTTAGGTCATCAATGTCCACGCCTTCATTGTGGTCGGCGTTGGCAACAGCAGACAATAATATTTTTTTGAGTATTGCCCCGCCCTTTTTTGAACTGAACGTTAAAATGTCAAGAGCTTTGTCTACTGGCAAGACTCTGATCTGATCTCCCACTAAGCGAGCTTTTTGAGCCGAAAGCGGTGCATTACTTAATTTTGCTGAAATTTCCATAATATTTAAAGTTACCTGGATTTCTTATCGACCACATGGCCTTTATAAGTACGGGTAGGGGCAAACTCGCCTAATTTATGCCCAATCATGTTTTCAGAAATTAACACAGGTATGTGTAATTTTCCATTATGGACAGCAATCGTTAAGCCTAGCATCTCTGGAAGGATCATTGATCTTCTTGACCATGTTTTAATCGGTTTCCTATTATTGCTGCTAACGGCATCTTCAATTTTTTTAAGAAGATGGTGATCAATAAACGGACCTTTTTTAATTGAACGTGGCACTCTAAACCCTCACTATTTCTGCTTACGGCGTCTGACGATCATATTGTCAGTGCGTTTGTTTTTTCTAGTTTTGTAACCTTTTGTCGGCATACCCCATGGCGAAACGGGATGTCTACCACCTGATGTACGGCCTTCACCACCACCATGTGGATGGTCAACAGGGTTCATGACCACGCCGCGAACGGTCGGTCTGATCCCGCGCCATCTTGAAGCTCCAGCTTTGCCAAGCGACGACAAGTTGTGTTCAGAATTGGACACTTCGCCGATCACTGCGCGACAATCCGCCATTACTTTGCGCATTTCACCGGAACGTAACCTAATGGTTGCATGCATCCCGTCTTTGGCTACTAACTGTGCAGATGTACCGGCACTGCGGGCAATTTGCGCACCTTTGCCTGGTTTCATTTCCACACAATGTATTGTTGTACCCATCGGTATATTCCGTATGGGCATACAATTACCTGATTTGACTGGCACGGTGTCTGATGACAAAATTTCTTGGCCTACCTCCAGTCCTTTTGGTGCAATGATGTATCGTCGCTCACCGTCTTTAAAAAGTATCAGCGCGATATTTGCAGTCCTGTTTGGATCATATTCCAAGCGCTCAACAACGGCAGGTATGTCAACTTTATTTCTCTTAAAATCGATAATGCGGTAATGTTGTTTATGCCCACCACCCACATGACGTGTCGTAATGCGTCCGTTATTGTTACGACCACCTGTTTTGCTATTTTTCTCAAGTAAAGGTGCGTATGGTTTGCCTTTATGCAAACCTTCCGTTTTTACACGTATTACAAACCTCGACCCTGGTGATGTCGGTTTTGATTTTACAATCGCCATGCTATTACCGTTTCCTATTGGCCTTCTTTATTTATTAAACAGCGGAAAATTCTATATCTTGGCCGGGTTTTAATTTAACGTAGGCCTTTTTCCAGTCAGATTTGTGGTAAACGGAACGGCCGAAGCGTTTTTCTTTACCTTTAACATTCAGAACATTGACAGAATCCACTTGAACGTTAAACATGGCTTCTACCGCTTCTTTTATTTCTATCTTATTTGCGTCTTTTTTTACTTTAAAAACAAAATGTCTGTTTTTTTCAGCTGCAATAGTGCATTTTTCCGAAATTACAGGCGCTTCAATAATTGATGCCAATTTATAAAGTTTCAAACTCATGCCAGATGCTCCTCTATCTTTTTCAGTGCTTCAGGCGTCATAATCACTTTGTCTGCAGATACCAACAATACTGGGCTCAAGTTGTTGGCTTCTGTAATTTCGACATAAGGGATGTTCCTAGCTGCCAAGAACAGGTTCGGTTCAATACCATCAACCACAATGACTATGCGCTTGCCAGTGATTTCTTTTAAAGTGACTAGCAATTCTTTTGTTTTAGGCGCATTAGGTGTGATTGTTGGCATTATCACGATACGATCCTGCCTTAACAATTCAGACAAGATAGACTTTATACCTACGCGAAACATTTTTTTGTTTAGTTTCTGTTCGTAGTTCCGTGGCCTTGCTGCAAAAGTTACACCACCCGTACGCCAAATTGGACTCCGTGTAGTACCTGAACGCGCTTGACCGGTACCTTTTTGACGCCAAGGCTTTGCACCACCACCGCTTACGTCAGAACGGGTTTTCTGCGCTTTAGTGCCTTGCCTTGCACCTGCCATATAACGGGTGACCAATTGATGTATCAAGGTTTCGTTATATGCTTGACCAAATACTGCCTCTGGAGCTTCCAAGGGGCTAGCAGTGCCTTGCGGATTTATTGTAGGAATTTCTAAACTCATGCCTTAGCCTTTCTTTTTACTTTTGATGCGGGTGTTATAACCACGTCACTTCCTTTTGAACCAGGAACAGCACCTTTTATCAATATTAGGTTTCTCTCGGCATCAATGGCTTGTATTTTTAGGTTCTGCACTGTTGTAATTGCAGCACCCATGTGTCCGGCCATTTTTTTGCCTTTAAATACCCTACCCGGTGTTTGGTTCATACCAATCGAACCCAGTACGCGGTGAGAAAGTGAGTTACCGTGCGTGGCATCTTGCATGTGAAAATTATGCCGTTTGATACCACCGGCAAAGCCTTTACCGATGCTTCTAGCTTGAACATCGACCACTTGCCCTTCGCTAAACACATCGACTGACAAAGCGGAACCCGCAGTCAACTCTTGGCCTTCGCTTTCATCCAACCTAAACTCCCAAAGACCACGACCCGCAGTTACATTGGCTGCAGCATAGTGTCCAGATAGTGCCTTGTTGACTCTTGATGCTTTCACTTCGCCAGCAGTCACTTGAATTGACCGATAACCATCTCTTTCTATGCTTTTTACTTGGGTGACACGGTTAGAGTCAATCTGTAGCACAGTGACCGGCACTGAAGTTCCATCTTCACAAAATACTCTGGTCATTCCACATTTACGACCGATAAGACCTATTGACATCTGCCAATTCCTCTATTAATTCAACTTAATCTGAACATCTACACCGGCTGCAAGATCAAGCTTCATCAATGCATCAACGGTTTTGTCCGTTGGCTCGACAATATCCAACAGCCTTTTGTAGGTTCTTAATTCATACTGATCTCGTGCATCTTTGTTAACATGCGGTGAAATCAAGATGGTGAAACGCTCTTTTTTAGTAGGCAAGGGAATCGGGCCTTTTATCTGGGCGCCGGTTCTTCTTGCAGTTTCTACTATCTCACTCGCCGATTGGTCAATCAATTTATGATCGAAAGATTTCAAACGGATCCTGATAGTTTGGTTAGACATATTTATTACTCAATAATGGATGCAACAACACCGGCACCGACGGTACGGCCGCCTTCGCGGATGGCGAAACGCAGGCCTTCTTCCATCGCAATCGGCGAGATCAGTTTCACGCTCACGGAGATGTTGTCGCCGGGCATGACCATTTCCACGCCTTCGGGCAGCTTGACGGCG
>CAIYOW010000056.1 GCA_903927955.1 uncultured Methylococcaceae bacterium
ATCTATGCCGTGTTCAAGCTGGAATGTTTGAAGATCAAACATAAAACCAACCATTTCGCCACACGGGCTAAGTTGTTTATAAAAGCGAACCAGATGGCGTATGAGGAGTTGCAGATATTACGGGCTGCGTAACATCAGTTACTCACTGACGATACTGCTGCCCGACTTGCCGCAAAAAATATGGGCATATCGGCACATGGTACTCTGGGTTTGCTCATTCGGGCAATACGTCAACAATCACGATCAAAGAGCCAAGTCTTGACATTGTTGCAAGATATCCCTTTACGCACCAGCTTGCATGTCCGCCCTTCACTATTAGCCGAGGTCATCAAAGAGTTGGAGCGATTTGCAAACTAATGAATCCTAAATTTGATGCGTGTAATTTAACCCCCTCATATTCTTTAGCGAGGTTTCCGGATGTAGCAAAGAAGAATCTGGGTCGTCGTGGCACAGTTGTCCTGTATTACGCTACGCTGCATACAGGCTACAGGGCTGTTATACTAAGTGAAAATTTTGCCTCTGCTTGGTAACGGTCATGACATCCAGCCTAGAAATTAAATCCGTACATTATTTGCAACAGCATCCCGCTGATTTGGTAAACCAGGTCAATGCCACCCATTGCCCTATTATTATCACCCAAAATGGCGAGCCACGGGCGGTTCTGCAAGATTGTGAAAGCTACGAAAATACCCGTGCCGCCTTGGCCCTGTTAAAATTACTGGCGCAAGCTGAGGGTGAAGTGAGGAACGGATTGGTGACTGACCAGGCACAGGTTTTTGCAAATTTAGAAGCATTGCTGAGCTAATAATGCTGCCAGTATCGGTTTACTGGAGTAAAACCGCTGAAAGTGATTTGCTTGCCATCATTCGCTATATCAACAACAACCGCCCGCAAACTGCCAAGAAAATACTTGCCTTAATCAAGGAAAAAACCGCCGATTTGGCTTTATTTCCAGAACGCGGGCGTATTGTGCCTGAACTTTCTGCCCACGGAGTCACGCTTTATCGAGAATTGATTATTGCGCCGTGGCGGGTAATTTACCGGTTTTCAGGGAATAGTGTTTTTGTGTTGGCAGTATTGGATTCGCGCCGTAATGTTGAAGATATTTTGTTGTCGCGTCTAATTTCTGCTTAACAAATAGCTTGAATGTGGTGAAGCGCAATCCGTGGCTGCGTGGCACAGTTGTCCTGTATTACGCTACACTGCATACAGGCTACATTACCCAATTCTAGCCGACCACTGTTTTTTTCCCTTACAGCAACAATCGGCGTTTAACTAATCAGCAAAAACCTTTACCATAGCAAGCCCGAAGCGTTGCTTCGGTTTCTTGGCAAGCATTATAAACACAGGTTTAAGCATGGCACTTTATGTCTATAAATTCGGTGGCACGTCGGTCGGTACGGTAGAGCGTATCAAAGCGGTTGCTGAAAAAGTAAAAACAGCCCATGATTCGGGCGATCAGATTGTAGTGGTGGTGTCAGCTATGAGCGGCGAAACCAACCGCTTAATAGGTCTGGCAAAGGAAATGCAAGCGCAACCCAGCGAGCGGGAGTTGGATGTGCTGGTGTCCACCGGTGAACAAGTGACCATGGCGCTGTTGTCGATGGCCTTGCAGGCATTGGGTTGCGACGCTTGTTCCTATACCGGCGGGCAGGTGAAAATATTGACCGACAGTAGCCACACCAAGGCGCGTATCCGTAACATTGACGATAGCCGCATCCATGCCGACCTTGACCAAGGCAAAGTGGTGGTGGTGGCGGGTTTTCAGGGGGTTGACGACAACGACAACATTACCACCTTAGGGCGCGGCGGTTCGGACACCACGGCAGTCGCCTTGGCGGCGGCCTTAAAGGCCGATGAATGCCTGATTTTTACCGATGTGGATGGTGTTTATACCACCGACCCACGCGTTGAACCCAAAGCCCGCCGCCTTGACCGCATCACCTTTGAAGAGATGTTGGAAATGGCCAGTTTAGGTTCTAAGGTCTTACAAATCCGTTCTGTCGAATTTGCGGGCAAATATAATGTTGCCTTGCGCGTTTTATCATCATTTACTGAAGGTAATGGCACACTCATTACTTACGAGGGATTCCCAATGGAAAGTGCTTTAATTTCCGGCATTGCTTTTAACCGTGACGAAGCAAAACTGACTATCACCGGCGTGCCGGATTTACCAGGCGTGGCCTATAAAATTTTAGGGCCCATTGCCGATGCCAATATTGAAGTGGATATGATTGTGCAGAATATTGCCGATGATGCCAGCACCGATTTTACTTTTACCGTACACCGCAATGATTACCAACGGGCCAAAGCGATTTTGGAGCAGACTTGCAGCGAGTTGGGCGCCAGAAAAGTTACCGGTGATGAAAGCATTGTAAAAGTGTCTATTGTCGGTGTCGGTATGCGTTCCCATGCCGGTATTGCCAGCACCATGTTCAAGACCTTGGCATCAGAAGGGATCAATATCCGCATGATTGCCACATCGGAAATTAAAATATCCGTAGTGGTTGATGAAAAATATATGGAGTTGGCGGTTAGGGCATTACATGCCGCTTTTAACTTGGACCAAATGACCGCCTAGCGGTGATTTGTTTTTTACGGTCGGAGTGTCGGGTTACGGCTAGCGCTTAACCCGACGATAGGTCAGTGATTTGTTATAACAGGGGCTTATTCTACTTTAACCTGAAATAATTGGTTAAATACCCTGATCATGGCTTGCTGATCATAATAAGCCAAAATTCCAGCTTGTCTGATGACCAAGCGATTATCCAAGGTAAATAATTTCATTAGCAGGACGCCGCTTGTCCGCAGTCTGATCGGTAAACGGGAAAGGAACAACCACCACAGCAAATCTTTCAAAGGTCGGCATAAGCTATATCGTCAGCAGCAGAATTCCACTCGCTTAATAGGTCTTGCAGGGCAACAGTAAAAGCATTATCAATTGGTGGAGCTTTACGCAAATGTACACCGCTTTGATCAATTTCAAAAACAATCTGATCGCCATCCTGTAGCTCTAAGGCTGCCAGAACCCGCTCTGGAATGGTGGTTTGATTATGGTGCATTGATAGGCTGCTGGTTAGCATAGCTTTAACTCCGGTTTTGTTGTTTGATGATCAATGCAAGCTGGCTTGGCTAACTCTACTAACCCCTACCCAGCCTAGGCATAACTAACCCAAATCGGGACTGCGTTCGCCATTACTGATGCGGGCGCCTTCCAGCGCGTCGAGAATATAAATTTTACCGTCACCATGTTGGCGGCTGCAGGCGACTCGCATGATGGTGGTTAAGATAATTTCCACCAAATGCTCAGGGGCAAAAATTTCCAGGCGTATTTTAGGCATAAAGGGCCGGTAGTCTTGGATATGCTGGGTGCGTTCGCGCCCAAAGCCTTCGCATTCCAACACAGTCATGCCGGGAAATCCCTGAATTTCCATTAATGCCAAGGTGATGGCGCTGAGTTTGTTGGGTTGGATATAAGCGCGAATTTCCTTCATGGCTGTCCTTTAAGGTTCATCGGGTTCGGCAAAATATCGGTACAGTGCCGGTAGCAGAGTCAAGGTTAATAGGGTTGCGGTCAGCAGCCCGCCGATAATTACTACCGCGAAAGGCTTAGCGGTTTCTGAGCCGACGCTGGTGGAGAGCGCCGCTGGAAATAAGCCTAACATGGCCATCATGGCGGTCATCACCACAGGGCGAAGCCGACTTACAGAGCCGTTGACAATAGCGTCGTGCAAGCATTGCCCCTCTTTGCGAAGTTTGTTTAACTGGGTGATGAGAATGACACCATTCTGAACGGCTATACCGAACAAGGCAATAAAGCCGACCGCTGCGGAAACGCTTAAATTAATGCCTGTCGCTAATAATATCAAAATGCCGCCAATCATTCCAAACGGCACGTTCATGACAATCAGCAAGGCATTTTTGATGGACATGAACGTCCAAAACAAAAGTATAAAAATCAGTCCTAAGCTGATGGGTACGATGACAGACAGGCGTTTCATGGCCCGCTGTTGGTTCTCAAATTGACCACTCCAAACAATATGGTAGCCTGGGGGCAAATCGACTTGGGCGGCGACTTTTTGCTGGGCTTCAGCGACAAAACTGCCTTGGTCGCGGTCGATTAAGTTACATTTGATAGCGATCCGCCGCATATTGTCTTCGCGGCTGATTCTTGATGCGCCTTGGTTGACTTTAATGGTGGCCAGTTCCGATAACGGGATGAGTTGCCGCCCCGGTGTCTTTACGGTTAACGCTTCTAGGGCCGCCACAGAATTACGGGCATTGTCTTCATAGCGTAGGGTGATGTCAAAGCGCCGTTCGCCTTCTAGGAATTGTGATGCTGCTTTACCACCCATACCAATTTCCAGCACTTTTTCGACATCGGCGACATTGATGCCATAGCGTGATACTTTGGCGCGGTCAATATCAACAATCACTTGCGCCAATCCGGCTTGCTGTTCTGCGGCAACGTCAGTAGCCCCTTGGATACTGGCTAAAATATGAGTGACTTGGTCGGCACGGTTTTGCAGTGTGGCTAAATCGCTGCCAAATATTTTAATGGCGATCTCGCCTTTGACACCAGAAATGGCTTCTTCCACGTTGTCCTGAATAACTTGTGAAAAGTTGGTCAATATGCCCGGAAAAATGGCCAGTTCTTTATCCATGGCTTGTATCAGCTCATCTTTGCTGTTGTATCGCCAAGTATCTTTGGGCTTAAGATCAATTAAAACTTCTAGGTTATTGAAACCTTTTGGATCAGTGCCATCTTCCGGGCGGCCCAATTGGGTCAAAACCATTTTGGCTTCGGAAAAGGCCGCCAATTTGGCGCGTATTTGTTCCTCAAATGCTTTGGATGTTTTTAGGGATACCGGGGTTGGTAGGGTAATGGTCAGCCAAATGTTACCCTCGTCGAGTTTGGGCATAAACTCTGTGCCAATAAACCGTACCGATAACAAGCTTAAAGCCAATACGGCAACGGCGGAGATAAAAACTAATCGTGAATGCCGCAAAACGGCTTCAAGAATACGCCGATAGTGCTGTTCCATCAGGTGCACAAGCGGATTATGGCTTTCGGCGAGTTTTGGCCCCAGCAGATAGGTCAGCATGGCGGGAACAAAGGTTAGGCTGAACAGCATGGAGGCGACCAGTGCAAAACTGAGTGTATACGCCATAGGGGAAAAAATTTTGGCTTCCACTTGCTGGAAAGTGAAAATGGGTAAAAAAGCGACAATGATAATGGCTTTGGAGAACAAGATGGGGCGTCCCATTTCTGTGGCGGTGTTTAATAAAGATTGCCGCAAATGACGTATGTCGGCATTCTGGCGCAATTCTAAAGTGACTTGCACCATAACCGCCTCGACCAGCACAACGGCACTATCGACGATGATGCCGAAGTCAATGGCGCCTAAAGATATTAAGTTGGCGGATATGCCGTTAAGGTCAACCAGAATAAACGAAAACAGCAGGGAAATGGGAATGACCAGCGTCACCAATAATGCTGCCAGAAAACGCCTTAGAAATACCAATAGTATGATTAAAATCAGCGTGGCCCCTTCAATCATGTTGTGCATGACCGTATGCACGGTATGTTCGACCAGTTCGGTGCGGTCGTAAATGGGGGTGATTTTGACATTGGGCGGCAAGCCAAAGGTATTCAGTTCGGCAATTTTTTCTTTTACTCCGGCGAGGACATCAACGGCATCGCGGCCTTTAATAAGTAATATCGTGCCTTCCACCACATCGTCACGCTGGTTCATGCCGACAATCCCTGTACGCGGTTGTGGGCCGACACTGATGTCGGCAACATCCCTAATAAGGACAGGCACCCCATCATTGCTGGCGACCACAATTTCGCCAATTTCGTCGGCAGATTTTAGCAAGCCGCTGCCGCGCACGATGAGCGCTTCGTCACCATGTTCAATATAGCCGCCACCGGTATTGGCATTGTTGGCGGCAATGGCATCAAAAACTTGGCTAAGTTCCAGCCGGTAATTTTTTAAACTGTCCGGCTTGACCGATACTTTATATTCCTTAACCCCGCCGCCATAGGAAACGATATCAGCAACGCCTTGAACAGCGCGGATATGTGGTTCAATTATCCAGTCTTGAAGGGCTCGCTGTTCAATCAGTGGTAAATTTTTGGCATCTATCACATAGCGATAAATTTCGCCTACCCCCGTCGATAAAGGGCCCAGTTTGGGTGTGATGTCGCTAGGAATGTCGGCATTGTGCAAATGCTCCAAAACCTGTTGCCTAGAAAAATAATCTTCCGCTTTATCATCGAAAGTCAGTGTGACCACCGATAAACCAAAAATAGACACTGAACGCATGTTCATCAGATGCGGCAAGCCATTCATCACCCGTTCAATGGGTAAAGACACCTGTTTTTCCACTTCTTCGGGTGCTTGTCCCGGATACTGGGTGACCACTTGGACAAAGACGTTTTGCACATCAGGGAAAGCCTGCACCGGCAGGTTTTCAAAGGCGATAATACCGGAAATAATAACGGCAACCGTCGTGCCAATGACCATCAGACGCTGTTGCAAGCAAAATGCTATTATTCTCTCGATCATGTCAACATTCCTTGGCTCAGTTTATGGTTTGCTGGCATCGGTTTCCAATTCCTCTTCAACCCGCAACATTAATGCGCCTTCTGTCACCAACCGCTCCCCAGCTTGCAGGCCCTGAAGGATAACGGCTTTATCTTTAAGACGTAGTCCTAATTTGACAGGGCGTTGTTGGTAATGGTTTTCATCTAAAGAGATAAACACATAATCGCTATTGCCTTCGGTGAAAATAGCGGTCAGGGGGATCATAATGGCTTGGTCATCAGGACTGCTTTCTACGGTGATGCTGGCATACATGCCCGGTAACAGGCGACCGTCAGGGTTGGGCAGCTCACAACGTACCTGTATGGTGCGGGTGTTTTCGTCGAGCACTTGGCTAATATAGCTTACCGTTGCCGGAAATTGTGTCTCAGGGTATGCAGGCACGGTAATTGCCAGCTTTTGCCCTAATTTGATTTTACTGATATTGACTTCAAACACCTCCATTAGTACGGTCAAGTGGGTCAGGTCGGAAATGACAAATAATGGGGTGTCAGAATCGGGGCGCACTTCTGTGCCTGGGGTGACATTTCTTTCCACTACAATACCTTTAACTGACGAGCGCAGGGCAAAGTGTCCGTCGCTTTGCCCGGCTTCTATATGCAGGTTTTTCATCCGGTCTTTTGCTCGTCGCAACTCACTACTGACCCGGCTTAATTCATCTTGGGTTTGTTCCAGTTCTTTGCGTGCAACGGCCTTGCCTGCATATAGCTCTTGTTGGCGTTTAAATGCGCTGTTGGCGAGCATGACATCCGCTTGTGCTTTGGCGAAATCTGCCTCGGCATCGGCGACATCGGGGCTGTCTAGTTCCAGTAACACCGAACCCGCCTGCACAGGTGTGCCTAAGGCAATTGGCTTGCCGAACACCCGCCCGGAGACGGAGGTTCTTATTTGCGAAGTAAGGCTTTCGCTATAGGTGACTTTACCGGCCAAGGGTTGCAGCAAAGGATAGCGTGACCGTTGCAAGGGGGCTATTTTAATATAAGCTTTTTTGGGCGAGTCCATGGGCAAAAAAACTTCACCCGCCGTTTTTGTTTGGGCAGCTGGGGATTTGGCGGGTTGCGGCGGATTGGCGTTTTCGGTGCTGGTATTACAAGCGGATATTGAGATGGCGACCAGTAACCCTGTCCATCTTCTTGCGGTACTTTGGAAATATGTTTGCTTAATCATGTTGGTAAGGTACACAAGTGGTTTCAGGGTGGTGCAATGCTAGGCTAATAACCCTATCTTTTTGTATTATTGATATTATTGGGTGGGGGCAGGAGGGTATTATTAGGTTCAAGCCCGATTGATTTCGCCAGATCATAATAAGCATTGGTGCGGTCGATCAGTGCCAGATAATATTCATGCATGATATTTTTATAGCTGCGCTGGGCATCAATAAAATCAAGCACGCTGGTGGCACCTTTGCTATAGGCCAGTTCTGCGCTGTCCCTGACATCCACAGCGGCTTTTAGCAAGCCGTCTTCAAAACGATGGACGATTTTGTCGGTGCTTTGCCAAGTTGCCAAGGCACTGACCACGTCATTGCGGATGGTGAGTCCGGTTTGCTCCAGGGTTAGTTGGTTCTGGTTCAAATTGACGACCGCTTTATTGGCTTCGCCTTGGTATTGGTAGAATGCGGGTAAAGGTACGCTTAAACCGACAAAGCCCGAATCGAGTACGTTGTTGCTGGGGTCGCGGGCATAACCGGCCATCACCGTGACATCGGGGTATTTAAGGCGATGCGCCAACTCCAGCTCTTTCTTGGCTTGCTCAGCCCGTAGTTTGTCGGCCTGCAAATCGGGGCGCAGTGCCAATGCTTTGTCAATCAGTTGCTGTTGGCTCAGGTACTGGCCAATATCTTTTATTTCCGGCCACTGTTCTTTGGCTTCGTAAGCCATGCTTTGCTCGGGCCAACGCAAAATCATTGCCAAATTGGCTTTTGCTTGTTCTACGGCTGTCCGTGCTTTGTCCAAATCCGATTCGGCGCGTATGGCTTCTATGTTGACCCGAAGGAAATCGGATTCGGCGATATCACCGCCCTTTAGGCGCAACCGGTTGGCATTGGCAATGGTTTGGTAGTGGTTGACAATTTCTTGGGCCAGCCAGCGGGCTTTTTGGCTCTGCAGCAAGTTGTAATAGGCATCCCTGACCATATTGGAGAATATCCGCAAGGCATCACGGAAATCTTGTTCCGCCGCTTGAGTGGCAAAACCGCTGCTTTCGATACGTAAGCCGCGTTTGCCCGCCACGTCAATCAATTGGCTAAAAGAATAATATTCCGCTGCACCACAGGACACGCCAGGGCTATGGTTGCAGCCTTCCGCTGAGGAACCCTTGTTAATGTTTTTGCTTAATTCCGAGAGCTGGAAACTGAATGTCGGGTTGGGGATGGCTGAAGCAATAATGGCGTCAGCTTGGGATTGGTCGATAGCGTATTGCGCGGCGATCAGGTCGAGGTTGCGCTGAAAAAAAATGGCCAGCACTTCATCAATGGACAGTACCTTTGCCGTTGTTTCCTTGTATTGTTCTTGCGCAGTGACAGCAACAGCAAAACATAACAACAGCAGTGTTGTTATTGACTTTAAGTAAATGGTTTTCATTGGTTTTTTATGGCTACCAAAAAATATCAAGCGTCCAAGCTGCACCAGCTTAACAGCCCATTATACACCATTATGGGGCAAGCTAATTTTGTCGCAAGGCGCGTGCCGTTAGCCAGGGGATGCTGCCAACGAAGCGTCAGCCAAGTTATAAGCTTGTTTCGTGCCAAATTTAAAAATAAAATAAATTAAAATAAAACAATAGGTTGTTTTTTTGCGGGATAAAAATCGGCTGGGATGGCGGGAGTTAAGGTGGAAATGAACCTAAGGCAATGGTTGTTTATTGGCGTATGTTTAGCGTGACAGCACCAGTTTGCCACTGACTTGTCCCAGCGTGGCTGGTTCGCGGTTGAGCTGGATTTGTTTGACCGAAAAACCATTTTGTTTCTGGAGTACGGCAAGCCAGGCCGCCAGTTTGTCAAAATTGCATTTTTCCAGTCCTAAATGGGGACTGGCGGGGTCTTCGGAGACGATTTGCTTGATACAGGGTTTAATATCCAGTTGGCTACTGCTGGCATCGATGATCGCCAGCGGCGATTGTCCGTCGTCGGCAGGCTGTTCGGCTTGGTTTTGCCTCAGTTGCGCGACTTCGGCATTGAGCGAAGTTAAGAAAATCTTGAGTTGCTGTTGGTTAGCCAGCGCAGCATCAAGCTTTTTCTGCCCGTCGATCAGGGGAGCGTAGGCAAATGCATAGAGACCCAAACACAACAGCAGGCTCATACCGCCCAGTAATAAGTTGCGTTCGCGTAGCGATAATTTTTGTAGATAGTCGATCATGGTGGGGTGGCCTTGCTGATGTCCAAATGCGCGAGTACGCTGTTTTCTATGGCTTCGGTGCTGTGGATATCGGCTTTAAGGCCGCCTTGTTGCAATGTTTGTTTTAAGGTATCCAGTTGGGCAATGTCTTTGGCTTTCAGGCTTAGGCTGAGCGTGTTGTTGGCAAACTCCATACCTTGTAGCTGCGGTGCTTCGGTGGTGGGAAGCGCTGATAAGGTGGCACCGGTTTGGTAGAGCAAAAATAAAAAGCCTTGGTCTTGGCCTTGCCCTGCGGTTTTGCGTAAGGCGAGCAATTCTTGTTGGGCTTGGGCCTTAATGTTGACGATACGTTTCAAGTCCGGAAAAGTTTGCCTAAAGGCTGCTTGGTTATTGGTGTCGAGGTTGCTGAGCAAAGTTTCACTTTGCCAGTAGTGGTGCAGTGTGTAACCCCACTGCAAACCAGCGGCAAGCAACAATAGGGCGGCGGTGGGCAACCAAGGTAGCCACCCGTTTTGCCCGCCGCCGTGTTTCAGTTGATAGTGCGCTGACAGCAAGTTAAGTTCGAGTTTTTTGGGCATTTGGCTGGCGAATAGAGCCAATGCCGAAGGTAACGGGTGGACTTCGGTGGGCAGGCTGTCCGGCCAATTGATAGCCGCTTGTGCGGCATCGGCTTGCCAGACGTGCAAGCGCGGCGGCAACTGTTGTTCGGTAATCAGTTTGTCCAGCACTAAGGGCAGTGCGGGCAATGCAATGGCGCCGCCTTGGTAGGATTTAAAACGCAAGCTTGCCACGTTTTGTTCGACCACCACGCCAGCGCAATCACTCGTGCTGGGTATCAACAGCAGTTCCGAATAGATACCTGCCAAGCGGATACCGGCGGCTTGGCAGGCATCTTGATGGTGGTGCAAGCTAGCTAAGGCGATGGCGGCAACGGCTATCAGGCCGTCGCCCAGTTTGCACCAAGCCAAGTGGTAGTTTTCGACCTCTTCGGCGAGCTGGTCTTCTATGGCATAAGGCAGGGCTTTTTTTATTTGTCGGCTGGCGGTGACGGGCAGGCTGATGGTCAGATGCAGCACTTGTCCGGCGGGGATCAGTAATATCACTGGATTATTAGATGCGCTGTCCGCCAATTGTGCCAGGTCGCCTTGCTCAATATCTTGCTGTTCGCCATCTAAGCGTAGCCATTGATACATGCCGTCATGGGCGGGGTGTTGACGTGCCAGTATATTTTCAGCCATTGACAGGACTACTCCGTTGCCGTTTAACCAAGGTTATATGTCCGTCTTGCGGACGTTTGAGATATGAATCGAACAGCAATGATAGCTTGCCTAGTGTAATGCTGCCAGAGAGCAAAAAATTGTTGCTGGTCACGCCTAAGCCCTCTTCGCTGACACCTAGCTCCGCTAATACCTCGTGTTTAAGAAAGTCTTGCACTTGTTCATAAGGTTTATTGGCAATGGCCTGGCTGAGGCTTTGCGCGTCATCATCGGTCAGATTGTCGGCGAGGCTTTGTAAAATGAGCGGTGCGGCGGTGTTGACATTAATGTTGGCGGGGCTTTCCGTGACATAGATGTAGGGCGACAGTTTTTGGAAAAATTTGCTGCTGACCCCCTTGACCAGCAATAATTCCGATATATCGGCAAACTGCGCATTGCCGCTGCGGTAGGGTGCGGCTTCGTTCTGGTAAGTTTCATCTTCCGCCCCATTGGGATAACGGATATCGCTGTCGTTGTCCAGCCAGTCCAAAATGGCATCGACCACACCGGTGTCCAGTTTCAATAGGGTCAGCAAACGGGTGAAGCGCTGCACCTCGCGTTGGTTGGGTTGGTTTTCCTCTATCAAGTTATTGAGGTTAAAACGTCCTTGCAAGTCCAATAGGCGGGCTTTGACTTGCCCGCCCTGTGGCACAGTCAAGGTAAGCGGTGTGGCCCACAGGTCGCCTGGGCTATCGGTTTTGTTAAGGCTGCTGTCTTTGGTCAGCACGGTGTCGGCCCATGTTTCCAAGCTATACAGATAAGCGAAGGCTTGGCTGGAGCGGATCAGGTTTTGGGTGCGCCGGATGTCCAATTGTCGGCTAGTGGACATGGACACTAACGCCACGGTGGCGATAGATAGCACCAACAGCACGGTAATCAGTGCAATGCCTTGTTGTAGGTTCGGCGGGGGCGGCAGGTAAATAGGGTAGCGGTTCATGGGTGCAGGTAAAACAGTCGGGTCACTAGCCCCCAGTCACCGGCTGCCAGGCTGATTTCCACGGCTTTGGGTGAGCGTAGGGAGTTGCTGTCCGCCAGCCAATAATCTGACCATTGCTGGTCAAAAAAGCGTAATTGCACGGTGCTGGTGTCCATCAGTTTGCGGCGTTGGTATTGGCTTTGCTGGGTGCGGTCAAGTGCCGTCCAAACTTGCCGGTATAAGCTGCCCTTTTCCAGCCGGTAGCTGACCCGTTGCAGTTGGCTACCAGTTGGGTAAGCCGACCATTGTGGCACACTACGGGTCAGGCTCAGCACTTCACCGTCTTTGGCATTGCTACGGAAGGCTGATTCCACCATGCCGTAATTATCGCGCACGGTGCGCGGGGCAATTTGCGCGAGGTCTTCGTTAAGTAGGTATAAAGTCATTTGCAACGCTTCCAGCTGCGCCGATTTACTGGCGGTCTGGGCTTTGGCGTCGAGCAGGATATGCAGGCCGGAGTAGGTCATCACTGACATGATGGCAAACACCGCTATGGCTATCAGCAGTTCCAATAAGGTAAAGCCTTGTGGCTTAACTTTTTTCATTGCTGTTTTCATCAGGCTTTGGCACCAGTAGCGTCAGCTCGGTGTAAGGGTCTTTGTCGCCTTTTAAGTACACTTTGATTTGGTACTGCCAGCTATCCAAGGTTAGGGAACTGGGTCGGCTGGCTTGCCAATACCATTGGCGACCCGCCAATGTTTCCCAACCGTCTGCCGATAAAGGTTTGTCTTGGCCCAATAACAGCAAAGTGGCATGGTTTTGGGCTATGATGTTGGCTAGGGTGGTGTTTTCCAAATGCCAAAGGTTGCGGGCATTGTCCGAGCTGATTTTTATCAGGCTGATCATCACAATAGCCAAGATTGCCAAGGCTATCAGCACTTCCAATAAGGTGAAGCCTTGGCTTTTCGATCTAAAGCCTGGTCTGCTGTTAGCACTGCCGTGTTGCTGCCTTGGGTTGCTCATGATGCCCCAGCCACTAGGGTTTTAATGGTCAGGCCATCTTGGGCGGTGTTGGCTAAGAGGACTCTATCGTTGCTGTCGTCAATGCTTATTAAGATTTGAAACAGGCTGGTGTCGCCATCGGGGGCGAAGATGATCTGCGGCTTAGGGTGTAGGTTGGGGTAGGCCAACACATTTAAGGCAACTGGACGGTTGCCCAGTTGTAAGGCCAAATGCAGCTTAGTTTGTACCGCGCGTTGCCGGAACAGGGCGTCGCGCTGTTCCGGTTGCCAGTGTTCGCCTTGCAGGTGCAAAAAGCGGTAGCCATCACGACACAGCTCCAAGCCAATAGGGCTACCGGAGACCATGGCTTCTTGAGAACTGAGCTTGAACAGCTCCAACAGCCGTTGGGCTTCTTGCTGTTGCCATTGGCTTTGTCCGCCATCACCCATTCTTAGCAGGGTCATGCTGCTGATGATGCCAATCACCACCACCACAATCATGACTTCCAGCAGGGTAAAACCTTTCATGGCTTTAATTTGCGACAGGCGGGCGCTTATTTTTCTGACCAGTTGGCAATGTCCGCAGCCGCATCAGCACCACCTTCAATGCCGTCAGCACCTAAGGAATACAGGTCGTATTCGCCATGGCTACCCGGTTGCAGGTAAATGTAGGGCTTGCCCCATGGGTCGGTAGGGGCGCTATCCAGATAGCCGCCTTTTTTCCAGTGTGCGCCAGTGGTCAGGTTGTCCGGTTTGGTGATCAGTGCTTCCAGACCTTGTTGAGTGGTGGGGTAGCTAAAATTGTCCAGACGGTACAAGTCCAATGCGGCACCAATAGCACGGATGTCTTGTTTAGCGCGGGTGATACGCGCTTCATCGGGTCGGCCCATGATTTTAGGGACGATGATGGAGGCCAATATGCCTAAGATAACAACAACGATCATGACTTCGATTAAGGTGAAGCCGTTTTGTTTTTTAATGCTTGCTTTTGTTTTCATGGGGGGGTAAATTTTTGTGTTGTTATAAAAATTTGGTGTGTTGGGTTACACCTTCTGGGGTGCAAGCACTATCGCTTTTATGCCCTAGGGTAAACTCATCCTACAGGGCTTGGATAGGTTTCGTTGATGGCGGATTGCCTAACGGCGAATCCGCCACGGCCTTTAAGCGGCACGCAATTCCTCATGCAAAATTTTCCGTAACATCTCGGCGGTGAGTGGGGCCGACTCAGGGGACAAGTTGGCACGCAAAGTTTCGTTAATCAGTGTTTGATAGCCTTTGCCGCTTTGTGCGGCGCGCTCACGAAAAGCCGCGAGGATGTCATCATCCAGAAAAATGGTGATACGGGTTTTGCTGAGTGGTTCAATTATCGCACCGCGTGTGCCACTGGAAAAATCATACTCGTCTTGCATTGTTTTAGCCCTCGTATGTACGCTGCTCGTGAGGTTGAGCATAACGCGCAGAGATAATCCGGATTTCATCCTCACCCCGGTAATGATAAGCCACCACCAACAGGCGACCGAAGCCATCCATACCCAAGGTCACAAAACCTTCTTCGTCATGGTCGCGGTCTTCAATGGTAATGGCGCGATCATCGAAAAAAATACCTTCAGCATCGACCAGATCAATACGATGTTTTTGGATATTCAGTTTGTTTTTGACTGGATCGCAAATGATGTTCATGCGCTTTTATTATACATATCTTATATGCATTTGCAAGTGCTTGAACTCACAACGTTACAAGCCAACCAACAAGCCTACGGGTGTGATGGTTAGTGCACCAACTGGTTCATTTCAAATATGGGCAGTAAAATAGCCAAAACAATCATCAATACCACCAGCCCCATGAATAAGATCAGGATGGGTTCAAACAAGCCCATAGTCAGTTCAGTCAGGGCTTCCATTTCCCGCTCTTGGTCGTCGGCGGCGTTGGCGAGCATCCTTGGCAGTTGTCCGCTGGCCTCGCCACTGGCGATTAAATGGATGGTGACGGGCGGAAACAACCCCGTTTTTTCTAATGCCTTGTTCAGGCTTTGCCCTTCGCGCACCCTAAGCGCGGTGCTTTCAACCGCTTTTTCCATAGCGTTGTTGGACAGCACTTGGCTGGAAATTTTTAACGCTTCCAGCAGCTCTACGCCGCTATTGGTCAGAATGGCCAAGGTGCGGGTGAAGCGGGCAGTGTTGATGCCTTTGGTGAATTTGGACAGCAGCGGCGCGGTCAGTAAAAAACGATGGTATTTTAACCGATGGTTGGCGTTACGGAGTAAAGCCTTGGCGGTGGCGGACAGGGTTAATACACCAAGCAACAGATACAGACCATTGTTTTTTAAAAAATTGCTGGACGCAATCAGAGCCACGGTGATGTCTGGCAGTTTTTGGTCCATTTTGTCGAACACGCCGGTGATTTCCGGCACCACATAGGCCAGCAGGCCAATCACCACCAAAATGGACACCGAAGTGAGCATCAGCGGATAAATCATCGCCATTTGCAATTTACGGTGGATTTGGCCTTTGTCGCTGATGTAGTCGGCTAGCCGCTCCAGCACTTGGTCGAGCTTGCCAGATGATTCGCCAGCGGCAATGGTGGCGCGGTATAAGGGCGTAAACGTGCTGGGGAAGGCTTGGCAAGCTTGGGCAAAGCTTTGCCCTTCCAAAATGCGCGAGCGGATACCCAACAAAACCCGCTTGCTGCCGGACGATTCCAATTGCTGTGCGATGATGCCCAAGGCCTCATCAATCGCCAAACCAGAGCGCAACAGAGCGGACAATTGGCGGGTGATGTGCGCCATTTGTCGGATGCCGATGCGGTGGCTGAGCAAGGGGCTGCGGCTTTTATGTTCCTTGTTGTGGACTTCGTTCAGCTCCAGCAAGGTTAGACCCTGGCTGCGTAACTGTTGGCGAGCCAGTTTCAGGGTGTCGCTTTCATGCACCCCTTTTATCGTTTGGCCTCTAGCATTGATAGCCTGATATTCAAACGCTGCCATAATGCTTACTCTTTTTGGGTGATGCGGATAGCTTCATCAACGCTGGTTTCGCCCGCCAACACTTTTTCCAGCGCACTTTGCTGGATGCTACGCGATGACAAACGGGCGTGCCGGTCTAAGGCATGTTCACCTTGGCCTTCGTTAATCATGGTGCGTAAAGTGCTGTCAATGGCGACTATCTCAAAAATACCGGCGCGGCCTTTGTAGCCGGTGAATTTACAGTGTTCGCAACCGACCGGCTCAGCTACCGTTAGGCTTTCATCATGTTGTGCCGGATAGCCCAAACCCAGCAAATCTTGCGCGGGGATGACCGTGCTGGTTTTGCACAACGGGCATAATTTACGCAGCAAGCGTTGGGCAATCACGCCAACCAGACTAGAGGCCAGCAGAAATTGCTCCACTCCCATATCGCGTAAGCGGGTGATCGCGCCGATAGCAGTATTGGTGTGCAGCGTTGACAACACCAAATGACCGGTCAAACTGGCCTGTACGGAAATTTCGGCAGTTTCGCGGTCGCGGATTTCGCCGACCATCACAATATCGGGGTCTTGCCGCAAAATGGCGCGTAAGCCCTTGGCAAAAGTCATTTCCACTTTGCTGTTGACTTGGGTTTGTCCTATGCCGTCCAAATAAAATTCAATCGGGTCTTCAACCGTCAAAATATTGCGCGAACGCTCGTTCAGCTGGTTAAGCACCGCATACAGGCTGGTGGTTTTGCCGGAGCCGGTAGGGCCGGTGACTAATATAATGCCGTGCGGGCGGTGGATCATCTGCTCGATAGTGTCCAGCTCCTGCCCCGCCATGCCCAGTTGCTTCAGGCTTAATTGATTGGCCTGTTTGTCCAATAGCCGCAGCACCACCCGTTCGCCATAGCCGGAGGGCAGGGTGGACACCCGCACATCCACCGTGCGCCCCCCTAACAACAAAGAGATGCGCCCGTCTTGCGGCAAACGCTTTTCAGCAATATCCAGCTTGGCCATGACTTTTAGCCGTGACACCACCATAGCGGCAAATTCGCGTTGAGGTTCGATAATTTCACGCAACACGCCATCCACACGGAAGCGCACCACCATGCGGGACTCGTAAGACTCTATATGGATGTCCGAGGCATTTTCTTTAATGGCTTCGGACAGCAGGGCATTGATCAGCCGGATAATGGGTGCTTCGTCCTCGCTTTCCATCAAATCTTCGGGCTTGGGCAAATGTTGCGCCATGTCCGCCAAATCGGCATTGCCGTGCAAATCTTCAATCATTTGCTGGGCATGACCGGATTTTTGCTCATAAGCGGCCTGCAACTGCACATCAAAAGCCGCTTCGCTAATCGCTTCAAACTGCACCGCTTGGCAAGCCAATAGGCGGCGCACCTCAAACAAGGCTTGGCTGGAGGTGCGCTCCAGATAAGCGACCGTCAGACCATTGTTGGCGTTGTGCCGCACCAAAACACCATGCCGTTTGGCAAAGCCGTAGGCGGGCAAGGTAAACGGGGCTGCCGTGGCTTGCGCTGCGGCTAGTGGTTGTTCGTCAGCCATAATTAAGGGCGGATCAGTGGCTGGGCGGGTTGTGGGCGCGGCTTATTTGGCTCGGGCATCAGCGGCGAGCTTTCATTGGGCATCAGGAACAGGCCATTTTTACCGGCTTTTTGTTGGCGGCTACGGATGTCTAGGTATTTATCATCGGTCAGCGAGGTTGATTGCTCAGGGTTACGCAAAACCTGCGGGCGTAAAAAAACCATCAAATTCTGTTTGGTCACGTTGGTCAAGCGGTCTTGGAACAAGTGTCCCAAATAAGGAATGTCACCCAGCAGTGGTACTTTAACAATGGTTTCTTGCACATCATCACTGATTAGCCCGCCCAATACCAAAATGGCACCGTCATCCACCAATACCGATGTTTCAATTTGGCTTTTATCAATAGTGGGGCCGCTTTCGGCGTTTTGAGTGCCGCTGGAAACACTGGACACTTCCTGCTTGATTTTTAATTTGACCGCATTGCCCTCGTTGATTTGCGGCTTGACGGTCAGCTTAGTGCCGACATCTTGGCGCTGGTAAGTGGTGGCGGCCCCTGCCAAGCCACTGCCAGCGTTACTGGCGATGCTGCCGGTCTTAACCCCGATATTTTGCCCGACAATCATGCTGGCTTCTTCGTTGTCCATAGTGACCAGCGAAGGCGTGGACAACACATTGACATTGCTGTCTTGGGCAAATGCGGTGAGCAGTGCGTTAAGATTGCCGCCGTGCATATAGCCAATGCTCAGGGTTTTACCGGCACTGCTGATAAAGTTACCCAAATTATTGGTGAAGGCATTAGCCCCCACGCCATTTTGCAATTGCTTGGAGTGCCACTCAACCCCTATTTCTTGACCTTTGGTAAAATTGATTTTAGCAATGATGGCTTCGATATGCACTTGGGTGCGGCGTATATCCAACTGCTTAATGACCATTTTAATAGACCGCAGCTCATCTTCCGGGCCGGTTATAATCAGTGCGTTGGTGGCCTCATCCGCCTTAATGTCCAATGACTTCTCGGTGGAAGACTCGGTTTTTGCTTGGGCATTAATATCCGCTTTGCCATCTTTGGACGCTTTGACACCGGTCAGGGTTGCCAACAAGTCCTTAGCGACGGCATTATGCAAATAAATCACCTCGGTGTTGCCGCTGGTTTTTTCAATCGGGTTGTCCAAATGGTCAATCAACGCCCTGACTTCCAAGCGGCCGTTGGCATCACCACTCAGCAAAATGCTATTGGAACGCTCATCGGCTGCCAACACCGGAGCATGGGCATTGGCCCGACCAGCGGTGCGCGAGGCAAATAAACCGGTGATGGCACTGACAATATCAGGTGCTTTGGCGTGCTGCAAAGTGATGACTTCAATATTTTGTTGGCCATTTTTGTCGATGCGCCGGATCATTTCCACCAAGCGGTTGACATTGCCTACCGTGTCGGAAATGACAATCACATTGCTGCCCGGGAAAGCTGAAATATAGGCATGTTGGGGCACCAGTGGGGTGATGATCTGCACCAGCTCGGCGGCATCGACAAAATGCAGTTCAATAATTTTGGTCATCAGGTCATCTTCGCCGCCATTGGGCAAGCTGTCGGTGCTTTCTTGCTTGGCGGAGATGTTGGGCACAATTTTAACGACATTGCCATTGCTGATGGCAGAAAAACCATGCACTTTCAGAATCGACAAAAAAATCTGGTAGATTTGGTTGGCGCGCAAGGGGCGGGTGGTCACCATACTGACTTTGCCGACCACGTGCGGGTCGACAATAAAGTTTTTGCCGGTGATGTCCGCCACCGTGTCGATCATCACCTTGATTTCGACATCGTTAAGGTTAAGCGAAAATTCGTTTTTTTCGGCAAACGACAAAGTGCAGGCTAACACTAGGAAAAGTCCGATCAGCAAACGGAATAGCATGGTTATTGGCTTGGTAATGATGGGTTTTCGCCCGTAGGTTGAGGGTCGGCGTTAAATTTACGCAATGATAAGGATTCGTAGCGGCTATCCACCCGCAATAATGCCTTGTTGGCTTCTATGCGTTCCAAGATGGCACCGCCCGGCAAGGTTTCCTTAACCCGGTAAGTTTTTTGGGTTTGGTCGGCCGCCCCAATAATGGCGTGGGTGCCAGCCGGATTGTCGGAAAACTTCAGGATGCCCAGCAATTGTAACTGCAATTGCGTTTCTGGTGCAGCGTCGGCTGAGTTTATTGTGGGGGCATTGGCTTCGCCCAACAAATGCCACTGGCTGATTTGTTGGAAGTCGATGGGGTTTTCAGGCGGCTGGCTGGCAGGGTCTGGGGCGGGCAGTGTGTCGTTGGCGGTTGCCAATAGCTCTTCCGTGGCGGGGCTGGTAAAGATGCTGACGGCACTGGCGATCAGGCAAGCCAAGGCCAACAACCCGGCGATAACAGGGGGGCGATAGTGCGGGGCAAGCCGGAAAGATGCGAAGGGTTTCAAGTTGGTCAACAGAAAAGTTGGGTTATGGTTTAGGGGGTGCGGGTGTTGGGTTACGCGATAAAGCCGCATTTATGCCTTATGAGGATAAATCTGACCTACATGGCTTGGTTACGGCATGAACAAGGCGTATCACTCATAATGCGTCCACATCCTGTATATTTTTATCAATTTTTCGCTTTCGATGACCTCGTACACAATGCGATGCTGTTGGTTGATGCGTCTGCTAATCAAGCCGTTCATATCGCCTTTTAGAAATTCAAATTCTGGCGGATATTGGTAAGGGTTTTTTATAATTATTTCAATTAACTGACTGGTCTTTTCTTTTAACCCGCCGGAGATAGCTTTTTTGCATCTTTTTGCGCCTGCGACATAAAAATTAACCTATACATCACCAATCCAGTTGTTCAAAAGGCTTGGCGTTTACTATGGGTTCTTCGCGGGCTTCCTGAATGCTTTGAGCCATACCCTCGATTGATCTTAGGTAAGTATCATCATCTACATAGTCAGCTTGCTCTAAAATTCTTAGCTCATTGTCCGAGAAATGCCTTAGTAGCCACAAGAAATTATCGCTAACACTGTCGTCTATTTTTAATGTTATTGTTTTCATGGTGTTAATTTTTATTGGGACGCTTGGTCTAACGGCAGCAAGTCGGGTGGTTGGCCTTGCCCTCTGGGGCATAAAAGCGCCAGCGAAACCCTTACATAAACTCGGGGCGTTCGTGGCCCGCCAAGCCCATGTCTTCGGGGCGGCCTAGCACAGTACTGTTGTCTAGCTTATATTTGTCGGCCAGGTAGGACTTAAGCCAAGCATCGGCATCAAGATGGCCCCGAAAGGTGCTGTCCAATTTGCTTAAGCGCTGTTTGAGCAGGTGGGATGGCAGCAGCAGCAGTTCAATATCACACATGGCAACATATTTATCAGGATTTATGTTACTACCATTGATAATTTTTTCAAGCTGGTTGCGCTTAAGGGTCAGGCTGTGGTTGATTTCGGCCCTGATTTCCAGCAGTGCGGGCAATAGGTCGCTGCCGGTGCACGTGTCATCGAACAGGCATTGGAAACGGTTGAGCATAAAGTTGATGCTGAAACGGTAAACATCAGATTCCCTGACGAACAAACGGCTGGCGATGGCTTGCACGGCAGCGCGGTCGCTATTGATAATGCGCAGAGAAACAATGTGTTTGATGTCGTTCAACGTAATATTACCTTTATCACAGGCCTAAGATTAGGAGGTGCGCCAACATCGGTGAAAATGAATGCCCAGTGCATAACCCATTGACGCGGATGCCAGCCAAATACCTTAGATAAAGATAAAGGAAAAATATGACAGCAATACGACAAACATAAACATAGTCACCTCGTCATTCGTAATACAAACGTAATACATTTAAGGAAACTTTAACCAAGATGTAAAAATTAAGTTATCAGCACCATGCCATAATGCGCCCAGTTAAAAGCTGTGTGCTGTCATTAACGCTTATACAAGGTTTGCGGTGATGATTGCCACGCGGTTTATGCTGATTTTTATAGTTAGTGTAGCCCAGGCCGCTTTGACAAGGAAGGCATAAAATGCCAGCGTTTTAGGAGTTTTTATTAGGTAGGGTTTGCGCTCTACAATAAAGCGCGGCATTTATCTATATTTATTGTTCAACACCTCTCTCAGGAACTAAACATGAAAAAATTATTATTAGGAGCGGCTGTATCAGCGGCTTTATTTGGTACCGTGGCAAATGCCGTAGTAGCACCAGTCATCACTACTGACCCTGCTGTTGCCCTGCCTTTTTACGCTAACAACACACCTGCAATCACTGCTGCTGGCAACACTACTGCAGTTGCTTATTTGGCAGGTTCTTCTGCGTTGAAACCGGTTATCGAAGCGTCATTAAATGACAACTCTGTAAATTCAGTTTGTGTATCTGGAACAGTTATCAAATACCAAGACGCAGCTACCAGCGGTTCTGACCAAGCAGCTTATTTCTGTAAATTGAACGCTGCCAACCCAGCGGTTAAAGCTTATCAAGCAGCCAATGGCAACGTAGCTAACTTGTTGCTGTACAAACGTGACAATGGTGGTTCTTTGGTCGGCGTCAGCGGCGTTATCAAAGCCGCTAAAGTTGAGTTTTTAAACTTGACTACAACTAACGTAACTCCTGTAACCGTAGGTACTGCTACTGCTAACGGTTGCGTAGTGGCTTCTTCAGCCGGTGCTGTTACGCCAGGTAAATTCTACAAGACTTACTCTTGTGCTTATGCACCTAACACTGCTTCTCCAGCCATTAACGTCAACCAAGCACCTACTTTTGGTGTAGCTGACGCATCAACAAACCTGTTTACTGCCGTTTCTGAAAACGCGCCTCATGGCACTGCGGTTTTTTCACTGACTGGCATTACAGTAACACCAGGCACTGCGCAAACCTTTGGTATTGCAGCAACCACTTCATTGCGTAATGCTTTGCAAGAAGCGCAATTCGGTCATGGCTCTGCTTGTATCGGTGACGAGACAGCGGCTTGTATGCCTAGCTTGACTAAAGCACAGCTGGCTGAAATATTTGCTGGTCACACTTCAGTATCAGTCAATGGTGTGTCACTTGCTGATGCAGGTGCAAGCAAAATTGCTGATTGGACTCAATTGAAAGTCGGTTCTAGCAACCTGTATGACTATGCCACTACTAAACCAGCTAGCTCAGCTGTGCATATCTGTGGCCGTACTATCGGTTCAGGCACTAAAACTGTTGTCGGTGCGGTATTATTGGGCAACGCTTGTAAAACAGCCACTACTGCTGGCGTAGTACAAACAGAAACTTTAGCCACTGCGGTAACGCCTTTGGCAGAAAACAACATCATGGCGCGCAATTATGACTGGCGTAGTGTGAGTGAAGCTGGTCAGTTGGATTTTGCAGCAGGTGTACCTGAGTCTTCTTCAAGAGCCACTGTACATGCTATGGGTTCTTCTGGCGACTTGGTTGAATGTTTGGATGAGTTGAACTCAGGTGACCAAACTAAATTGGCGGCCGGCAACTTTGCCCCAAAAACATTCTATGGTGCAGATGCTGCCAGCGCACAACGTTGGGCTATCGGTTACATCTCATTGGATAGAAATGCAGAAGCTGGCATTCCAGGCACTGCTGGAACTAAAGGCTATCGCATCATTAAAATCAATGGTGTAGAACCTACCCTGCAAAATGTTGCTAATGGTTCTTACCCATTGTGGGCAGAAGCCATTTACTTGAACAAAACAGCTAATGGCTTGGTGACTGAAATCATCAATTCATTCACTAAACCAACTGTATTGGGTGATGTGAACAAAGCTAAGTCAGTTTATACTTGGGGCACTAGCGGTAACATGGCGGTTCCAAATGCAACTAAACTGGCTAACTTGGATGGCACTGTCAACCCAATATCTGCACCTATCAATCCTTTGAGCTACTCTATCTTCCCAGGTACTGGCACAAGCGCGACTGACGATTGCCGTAACCCATTGTTGTACACCAACACCAATTCGGCTCCAGGTGCAAAATTAGGTCTTTCTTTGGTAGCAACTCCAGTTAACTAATTGACTATACCCTGCTGGTTTTCATAAACTGGCAGGATTGTTGATCAGTTAGCTTGGTAATTAAGCCAGGCTAGCCAGAAATGGCTAGCCTGGTTTTTTTTTGTGCGCAACACAAGGGTAGTTTGCTATCGCTGTATTTCATTAAAATTTAACATGACAGCCCTATAATCAAAACAGAGCCTAGTAGAGTTTGTCTTGTGGTATAAAATACTTAAGCAATCCAATCAATACCCCCTAGGTTGTTGATGCCTATCCTAACACTGGATTGTAGTCAAAGTTAAGCGATAACTATTCAGTAACGATTTGAATTAAAATTAAATTATTGTTTAGCCATGCGGGCTAGCGAATTTTAACGTCGATATAAAATGCCAGATGGTATACGGATTAAGCTAAATATTATGCGATTAAACCTATTCAAGCGGCATGTTGCCCAAAAATCTATCTTGTCTATTCTGTTGCTAGCTTCAATGGTGGACGCTTATGCCGCCAATCAGCCTGAAGCAGCGCAGCCCGCTGTTTTCGATTTGCTTGAGTTGCGTGTAAAGGGCAACACATTGTTGGAGCGAAAAGAGCTGGAACGCACGGTTTATCATTTTTTGGGGCCAAAAAAATCCATAGCCAATGTTGAAGAAGCCCGTGCAACCTTAGAAAAATTGTATCGCTCAAAAGGCTATCAAACGGTCTCTGTTGATATACCCGAGCAAAATGTAGATAAGGGCGTGGTTTATTTGCAAGTGGTCGAGGGTAAAATAGCTAGGCTAAGGGTTAAAGATGCCAGTTATTTTTCGCTGGAACAAATAAAAGCCGGTGTGCCGGAATTGGCCGAAGGCAATGTGCCTAACCTGCCGGTTATGCAGCAGCAGCTGAACACCTTGGCCAGCCAAAGCCCGGACCGGAAAATAACCCCGGTGTTGCGTGCGGGCGAATCTCCAGGCACCTTAGAAGTAGACCTAAAAGTTAAGGACAATTTGCCTTTGCACGGTAAGGTGGAGCTGAATGGCCGTAACACCGCTTCCACCAGCCTGCTGCGTTTGGTGTCTTCAGTCCATTACGACAACCTATGGCAAAAAATGCACAGTGCCTCGCTGATGTATCAGGTGGCGCCAGAAAATAGCGATCAGGTGGATGTCTGGGCCGGCACCTATGCCCTGCCATTATTCAACACCTCCACCCGCTTGGCTTTGTATGCGGTCAGTTCATCATCTAACACCGCCGCCAATGCCGGTTCTATCATTGTATTGGGTGCCGGTGACATATACGGTGTGCGCTTGGTCAAACCTTTGCCGAGTTTGGGCGACTACTCGCATAACTTGACAGTGGGTGCAGACCATAAGTTTTTTAGGGAAAATTTGTCGTCTGCCAAGGCACTCACCCAAGGTATTATAACGCCTATCAGCTATACGCCTTTTATGGCGCAATATGGCGGGTCCATCAAACACAAAGAAGCTTTAACCGCTTTTAACGTGGGGGTCACTTTCTCGGTGCGCGGAGTCGGCAATGATCAAGCCGAGTTTGAGAACAAGCGCTATAAAGCCCAAGCCAATTACAGCATTTTTAAGGCCGACCTCAGCCATACCCATGAATTGCCTTTAGGGATGCAGTTTTTTGGCCGCATGAACGGTCAAGTGGCCGACTCCCCCATCATCAGTAATGAGCAATTGTCCATCGGCGGGATGCAAAGTGTCCGTGGTTATTATGAAACCCAGACCTTGGTTGATCGCGGCGTGATTGCCTCGATGGAGTTACGCTCGCCCCATCTTGCCCCGCTCAGCATGGAATCCATAGATAAGCTACAAGCCTTGGCATTCATAGACGGCGGTTCAGGTTGGATTTTAGACCCGATTCCGGGTAAAGGCGCAAAAACCAGTTACAATTTGGCTAGTGCCGGTGTGGGGATGCGTTTCCGTATGCTCAAATACCTATCAGGTGCGTTAGACGTGGGTTTCCCCATGTTATCGCTGCAAACCATCCAAAGTGGTGATCCTAAGTTCCACTTTAACGTTGCCACCGAATTTTAATTCAGGTGCAGTAGTAGGGTGGGCAGGTTTTTTATGCCCACGCGGAACGGCAGGTTTTTTCATTTTTCAATTGTTTAACAGATAAGCAGACAGGCATTAGCTATGGTCATTAAATCCAACATTACCCATTCATCCTTGGACGAAGTTTTCAAGCTGTCACCCTTGGCGGCTTGTATTCGTGTTGCCATAGCGGGTGGCCTGTTGATGTCCCCAATGATGACAGCCCAAGCCGAGGATGCGGCTTCTGCCCATTTGTCGGCGGCACTGGAAGCGGCAACCGGCTTGCCCACGCCGCAAGATGCCGCCACGGCAAATTATGTTAGCCACCACGGTACTGTCGAGACGGTTGACATTAGCGGCAATACCTCCCCCACCACGCTTAACTGGCAAGACTTCAATATTGCAGCGGGTCATACCGTAGATTTTAAAGAGCATGACAGCTCCTCCATCGCCCTAAACAATATTCATCAGGGTGATGCCAGTCAAATATTAGGCAATATCACCGCTAACGGACAAGTATATCTTTATAACCAAAACGGTTTTTTGTTTGGTAAGGATTCGGTGGTCGATACCCATGCGTTGGTGGCCTCTAGCTTGAATATAAGTGATGCGGCATTCACCCGCAACCAGCCTGGTTTGGGTGGTGACGGTGCTGCGGTCAACAAAAACAGCCTTATCAAGGTGGAGAGCGGTGCCAAAATTATCGCCAGAGGTAATGATGGCTTAGTTATCCTTGCCGGCCCTACGGTTGAAAATGACGGGGCCATTTCGGCTGACAATTACGGTCAGGTGATATTGGTTGCTAGCCAAGACAAGGTTTATTTACACGCAGCCGATATTAAAAGCCCTTTCCATGGTTTGGTGGTCGAAGTGGGCACCGGCGGAAAAGTGACCAATGTGGGCGATGTACTGGCTAAGCAGGGCAATATTACTATGGCGGGTTTTATCGTTAACCAAGAGGGGCGCTTAACGGCAACCACGTCGGTCAATGAAAACGGTTCTATCCGCCTGTTGGCGGAGGAAGGCGGCAGTGCCAATGCCGATGGTACATTGAAAGCTAGCACCACCACCGTGCGCAGCAGCGATTTGGGTGATGGTTTAGGTGTCCATTCATCTGTTAACATGGGGTCGGCCAGCCATACTGATATTTTGCTTGATGACAGTGCAGGCACAGCCACCGATGCTCAGGCGCAACCACAATCGTTGATCCAAGTGGTTGCCGATAAGGTGGATTTGCAAGGCAAGAACGGCAGCGGTCCGGGTGCCAGCATTATTGCGCCGGGTGCTAAGGTCAGCATGATTGCCACCACAACACCGGGCGATATCGATCCCATCAGTGGTCAGTTAATCGGTGTCACCCATAAAAATGGTGCTGATGCCGGTCGGGTGTTGCTGGAGCAGGGGTCATCTATTGATGTGTCAGGCATTCAGAACATTCAGGTGGCTATGGCGCGTAATGAGGCGGCCATATCGGTACAAAGTTACGATTTACGCGATTCGCCGTTACAGAAAAGTGGCCCTTTGTTAGGTACTACGGTGTATGTGGACTTACGGCAAGCTACCAGCATTGTTGATATAAGCGGGTCACAAGCCAGGATTGCCAGAAGTGTCGAGGAACGGCTAGGCAATGGCGGTGCTGTCAACATAGTGTCGGATGGTGACGTGATTGTCGATAAGGGCGCAGCCATTAATATCTCCGGTGGCTCCATCGATTATCAAAGCGGTTACGTCCATCAAAGCCAATTGATTGATCAATTTGGCCGCTTGGTTAATATTAGCCAAGCCGATCCCAATCAGATTTATACTTCAGTCGCCGGGGTGATTGTTGAACACCACGATAAATGGATCACCGACCCTAACCAATATATCCGCTACTACACACCCGCGTATTCCCAAGGCCGTTACGAGCAAGGCTATGTGCAGGGCTTGAACGCGGGTTCTGTCAATATTGTCACACCTCAGCTAATGTGGGCGGGCGATTTGCAAGCGCACACGGTGAGCGGCCCCTACCAGCGCGACGCTGGCAGCGCACCAACGGGGGGGGCTTTTAATTTCAACGTAGCCAACTCAGAACTACAAACATTTGACATCACCTTACTTAATGCACAGCAAAATATAGCTTTTGTATCGGCTAATAGTGCCGTGCAAGCGGCTTTACAATGGGCTAATTTGGGCATCAATGATGCCATCCCCACCAGCAAAGGCAGCCCGGCTGATTTGTTGCTTTCACAAGATTTTGTCAATAAATCGGGGCTGCAAAAAATCAGTGTGCAAACCTTATCGGGTAATGCCAGCATTGCTGCCGATGTCACTTTGCAACCCAGTTTAAACTTGGCATCTGCGGGTTCGTTAACCTTGCAAGCTAAAAATATTGATGTGCAAGGCAATATTTATTTGCCTAGCGGCAATGTTAATTTGCTGGCCAGGGATTTGAGCAGTGACGATGCCAATAGCACAGTTACTGTATCCGCACACAGTAGCGTGGATGTGTCCGGTCGGTGGGTCAATGATTTTCAGCAGGGCAATAGTTCAGTGCTGCCTGTTTCCCCTAAAAGTATCGATGGCGGCAACGTCCATATCAGCTCACAAGGTAATGTGTTCCTTAATGCGGGTTCCAGCATCAAGGCCGATGGCGGTGCCTGGAATTCACAGACCAATACCCTGACCGCTGGCAAAGGGGGCGGTATTAACTTGGAATCCGCCGCGCTTAATACCAATACGGCAAGATTGCATTTGGATGGCCAATTGTCGGCCTATGGTTTGGCCAAGGGCGGCACGCTGACGCTAAATAGCAGCACAATCATGGTTTCAGGCACTGCTTTGCCAGTCACTGATGATGTGTTGTTATTAACGGCTAATGCCAATGGCAACTTGGCTGTTGCCCAGAACAGCGGTTTTAGTGCCATTAATTTAGAGAGCAATAAAGGTGTCCTAGCCGTGACGGGCGATGTCAACTTGCATCTGATCCAACAGAACCGCCAGTTACAAGGCAACTATTATACGCAGGCCAGTGGTGCTTCCATTGCCGGATTTAGCACCGTACAAACCTTGCCGGATGCCTTAAGGGGGGCGGTCAACTTAAACCTGAGTGGCTATTCCGGCGTGACGATGGCAACCGGCAGTGCCATTGTGGCGGATAATAATGCCACAGTTAGCCTCACATCTTTGTCACAAGGTGGCGTATTTGTGGATGGTACGATTAATACCCCGGGCGGCTCTATAAATCTGTTGCTGAAAGGTGATTCCAACAATTCCAGTTATGAGTCCAATAAGGCAATTTGGTTGGGCGACCATGCCCAGTTATTGGCGCAAGGTAGTGTTGTCTATAATATCCCTGATCAAAGGGCAATTACGACTGGTAATGTGCTGAAAGGCGGTACAGTTACATTAGAAGCTGACCGTGGCTATGTGGTATTGCATAACGGTTCATTGATTGATGTGTCGGGTAGCAGTGCCATGTTGGATTTGCCTAAGGCCAATTCGGCAGGAACGCTTATTACCGGTTATCAGCCAACAAAAGTGGGGTCGGATGCCGGACAAGTCAATTTGACAGCCGCTGGCGGTATGGTATTGGATGGTAAGTTGTCAGGTTTTGCCGGTTCTTCCACTAATAAAAATGGTCAGTTGGATGTGACATTAACTAATGGCAAAGACAATGTCGACCGCAGCCCCGGCGGTAGTGGCGCCAGTTTCCCGGCAGTCCCGCAATATGTCATTAACATTAACCAAAACCAGCCGGTGTTATTGGATGGTAAGCTCAATTACGGTGATAACTTAGATAATTACCTAAAAGACCACAATAGCATCAATACTGATGGCAGTTTATACGGTAAAGCAACCATCACTAGCGATTTGATCAGTCAAGGCGGCTTTGATGATATCCGCTTGGTATCCGATGTGGTCAATTTTTCAGGTAACGTCGATTTGACTGTCAAATCACGTTTTGATGCCACTGCAAGCATTATCAGCTGGAGTGCCGATGCCAATTCTGGCGACAGTGCCGGTGCTGTTAATTTAAATACGGCTTATCTGAATATCGCTTCCCCAGTATGGACACCGACAACGACGGTAAGCCCGCTTCATGCCGGTAAAGGCAGTTTCACCAGCAATGCAGTATGGACGGATCTGACTGGCGCTACGGTTTGGAATGGTTTTGCTGACCTTACCTTAAATAACCAACATGAACTGCGCGGGATTGGCCAGCTTAATACCCAACAGTCGACCGTCAATGGCAATACAATTGATGTTTATGCGGGTTATATTGGCTCGCTGACCACCTCGGCCAATATTAACCTAAAGGCCAGCCAGATTTATCCCACTACTTTGTCACAGTTTAGTTTTAATGTTGATAGCACGCTAAATCCGACTGGCACCATTAACATAACGGGCAATAATAACAGGGATGCTTCACCCTTGTCAGCGAATGGTACACTTTCCTTTAATGCATCGGTTATTAATCAGGATGGTGTTTTAAAAGCCCCGTTCGGCACAATCGCCTTGGCAGCCACTAATAGCCTGACGCTAGGGGCAGATAGCTTGACATCGGTATCCGGTGCAGGTCTGTTAGTGCCATTTGGCACTACCTTGGGTGGTAAAAGCTGGGTGTTCCCCTATAGCCAGTACAGTCTTGTCTACAACAGTAAACCAGACTACAACCCTATACAAAACAAGCAAGTGCACCTCAGCTCCCCAGCTATTAATTTGAGCAAAGGCAGTGTGGTTGATATTAGCGGTGGTGGTGATTTGGTCAGCTACGAGTTCCGCACGGGCATTGGTGGCACAAACGATTATTTGGCACAGGGCAGTGCCTCATATAACGGTGGTTTTGCAATCGTTCCGGCTTTGGCATCATCTTTGTTGCCTTATGATCCGCTGCTGAACGAAACCCAGCTATCATTGTATCAGGCCGGCAGTAGTGTCTATTTGAATGGCGGCAACGGGGTTGCGGCTGGTGTCTATACCATTATGCCGGCCAGTTACGCTTTGTTGCCGGGTGCTTATTTGGTGACACCTGTCAGCAATAGCCAAGATACCGTAGTAAACAGCCAACGCACCGATGGCGTGCCTATTGTATCGGGCTATTATACCGACACGGCAACGGGTACAAAGGATGCGCGCAGTTCTGCCTTTATGATTGAGAATGGCACGCAAATCCGCAGCCATTCGTCGTATGCTGAATATACCGCAAACAGTTTCTTCAACAGCAGCACCAACACCTCGCTATTACCTAAAGATAGCGGTCAGTTGCTGCTAGAAGCACAAAATGAATTGCTGTTGCAAGGCACAATTAAATCGACAGCGGCTAGCGGCGGTAAAGGGGCAAAGGTTGATATTGCAGCCGCTAATATTGATGTTGTTAAACAATTAAGCGCTCAGCCCACCCCCAACCAATTGCAGATTTTGGCCAGCGATTTAAACAATTTGAACGTTGACAGCCTGTTTTTGGGTGGCACCAGGAGCCGTGACAACGTTACTGGCGATATAAATCTTAACGTGGGCACTGATACCGTCACTATTGAAAATGGCGTTACTTTAGTCACTAAAGATTTGCTGCTTGCAGCAAACTTGCAAGTGGAGGTCAAAAAAGATGTGGTATTGACCGCCAGCGGTGCTGTCAACACCGGCGATAAAGTTTTTAATGTACTAGGGAATGGTGCATTGCTTAGGGTTTCTGAAGATCAGCAGGTCACGGTAAACCGGAAAAATTTTGATGGTACAGTGCCTGATGGCACAACGGGCGACTTGTTGATTGATGCCGGTAGCACCATTAATGTCGGTTCTGTCACTAACGCCTCAGGTGCTGCATTACAATCGGTATTGCTGGATGCCAGCCATGCAAGTAATTTGTCCGGCAAGCTAATTATGCAAGGTGGTGCATTAAGCCTTAATGTCAATGGTGTGGATTTGGGCGATGCCATACCTGGCGATACCGGTACGGCACTAGCCCTCAGCAATGCGCAGTTAGCGGACTTAAAGGTTGATACTTTGGTTATCAATAGTGGCGGAGCTATTAATGTCTACGGTAATGTCGGGCATATTGCCGCTGATGGCAGCGTGACGGACTTGCAATTTAAAAATCTGACCTTAAATGCATCAGGATTTTCAGGGTTTGATAACGCGGGCAAGTCAGCACATATCCACGCCAACAGTTTGACTGTGCAAAACCCATCGGGGGTAAGCAACACTACGGTTGGCAATGGTTCAGGTGAACTGTTCTTATCCGCCGACAGCTATACCCAAGGTGCGGGCAACTTTGCCATCACAGGCTTTAAAGCGACGGATATTAATATTAGTCATAAGGATGTGGTGGGCAATGCCTTTACAGCGGACGGTAAAAGTAGCCTGACCGTTGCCGGTGACCTTAATGTGATTGCCGATTATTTGACCGCTACCGGCGGTTCTAATATGGCAATAGATGCCACCGGTCATCAGGCTAATTTTAATGCAGCAGGGGCTTCGGTTAAGCCGGTTGTCAACGAATATGGCGGGCAAATCAGTGTTGTGGCTGATGGCATCAATTTTAATAGCCAAGTTTCCATGCCGTCCGGCAAGTTGGTGCTTGAAGCCAAGCAAAACGATCTGACGGTCGGCTCCAAGGCACAAATTGATTTGGCGGGCCGTGCTGATTATTTTGCTGATTCGGTGCAATACACCTCGGGTGGCACTTTCAGTGCCATTGCTGACTTGGCTTCAGTGCATCTAAAAGACGGTTCTGCTATCGATTTAAATGGCGGTGGCGGTACAGCCAGCGGTGGCACACTGATTTTAAAAGCACCCCATCAATCGGTTGAACTCTCAGGCAAAATCAAAGCAGCGGGTGGTAGTACCCAAATCGATCAGGCCACTTATTACGGCACGGCGAATTTTGATACGGTCATGCAGGCTTTATCGACAGCGGGCATCACTAATAGCATTTCATTCCGTACCCGAGATGCGGATATTGCACAGGCTGCCGGGCAGCAAGTGCTTGCCAATAGCATTAAGTTAGTGGCGGATAAAGGCACTATCAACTTGGCTGGCACACTGAATGCCAGCGGCAGTCAAGGTGGCGCCATCAATCTGTATGCCGGTAATGCAATTAACTTGCTTAATGGCAGTCGGTTATTGGCCAAAGGTGCAACCGGCAACGGCGGTACGGTTTTGTTGTCTAGCCTAGCAAGCAGCAGCCATGCGCTGAGTGTGCAGAAAGGTGCCAGCATTGATGTCAGTGGGGCTGCCAAGGGTGGCGATGTGACGCTACGCGCGTTAAGAAATGGCACAGGGGTTAATATTGATCCGGTCATGGGTACTGTTGGCGGTTACAGACATTTTTATGCCGAAGCCGTAAAACAGTATGGCAATGCAGATTTTATTACCCCTGATCAGATTGATGATGCATTGGTAGCGCAGATTCAGACCGATACCGATACTTATATGCAAACCGCCCAAGTTAATTTAGGGGCGGGTATTGTGTTGCGCCCAGGGGTTGAGATTGACTACCAAGGTAGCTTGGCATTGGTGACCAATTGGGATTTGTTGGCTTGGAAATACAATGGCGTTGCCGGTGATTTGGTGATTAAAGCCTCTGATGGACTGGCAATGCAAGGGTCTTTAAGTGATGGTTTTGCCAATGACGCTTTAGCCGCTGACCGGTCAGGGGAGACTGTGAAGCCTGTCAACTCATGGTCTTACCAATTAGTTTCCGGTGCCGATGTTAATTCGGCAGATACGCTGGCAACCATAAAAGCCAGTGCCGACGAGTTGGCTGCATTTACTAAAGATTTGACTATCGGCAATGGCTCTAGCCCAACATATATCAGGACAGGGTCGGGTAGCATAGCCTTGGCTTCGGGTGGCAATATTGTTATTTCGGACCAATATGCCACTGTTTATGTCGGTGGCAGGATTTCCGACACTAATCCTTACGGGACAACGGGTTCATTAGCGGGTAATTCGGATCACGGTATTCCAACGGCCGACTATCCTGTCGATGGCGGGAGTTTTAATGTCTATACCGACAATAACATTGTTGGTACTTTTACCGACCAAGTTATCAATAACCTAATCAATACGCCTTTTGCACAATCTAATAGTCCAGGGAATATTCACCCATCATTGTGGGGCATAAACAATTTCTCTAATTTTGCCGAGAATTTTGGATCATTTGGTGGCGGTGCCGTTAACATCCGTGCAGGTGGCAGCATTACTGACCTATCAGTGATTATGCCCACCAGTGGTAAGCAAATAGGCACGCCTAAGCTTGATGCTAGCGGTCATCAAATGTTTGATGCCAATGGCTACGCACTATTTGTTGACAATAAGCTAGAAATTAATGGCGGTGGCAGTTTATCAGTCAGTGCCAATGGCGATATCAATGGCGGCCTTTATTATTTAGGGCAAGGGTCAGCTACGATTACATCCGGCGGTCAGATCACTGGCGGTTCCCAATTTACGTCAGGCCCGCAATTATTATTGGGCAACAGCAATATAAGCTTGCAAGCAAGTAATGGGGTTGAACTATCAGCCGTATCTGATCCTTTGGTGGCTGCGGGCATAGGGTTTTATAGTTATACCGGCACTAGCGGTATTGCTGTCAGTTCCTTGGCGGGGGATGTCCAGCTAGGTACAGACAATTCTATTGTTGCGGCGGCAAACGGTTTTACTGGTGACACCAACAGGGTCACCTTATCGAATGTCTACCCGGCATCGCTGCAAGCGGTCGCTTACGGCGGTAATGTGCTGTTGGGCAATATAAATTTATTCCCTTCAACGCAATCTAATGTGGCAGTGCTGGCTAGGGATGGAGTCACTGGCATTGTTGGGCAGCAAGGTTCGGTCAGTATGCTGGATATTCCTGTTGATGCTTTGCCCAATGCTTATTCGCCAGGTTTTATCGGAACTCATGACCCTGCCACTATTGCCGCTTTATTTTCATTCCCAGTTAAAGACATCGTTAATAATACCCCTTACACAACCAATGCACCGATACTACATGCCAATGATAATCAGAATGCTTATGTAGTCACCCAAAAAGGTGATATTAATGGCATTAAGCTATACATTGCTAAATCGGGTATCGTTAAGGCGGCAAGGGATATTGTCAATATTAATGTGACCTTACAAAACAATAATGCCAGTAATGTGTCTGTGGTATCGGCAGGCAGGGACATCACCAATCCGGCAGATTTAAACTCAATCGGTACGCTTGACTCCAGTAGCTCCATTGCCAAAATAGCTATTAACGGCCCGGGTGAATTTTTAGTGACCAGTGGTCGAAATACTGACTTAGGTTTGTCGGATGGGATTATTTCTTACGGTAATTTGGAACAAAGCAATTTGGCGAAGGGCGGGGCAAATTTGACCGTTATTGCCGGGCTTAATGAAAGTGCCCCTAATTACACTGGTTTTATCAATTATTTAAGTAATCTTAACAAGACATTCACCTTGTCCCAATCATCCATAGCGGGCTTCACCGCCCATGTGGCAAAAGAAGCGGGCTACGCACCTACAGTGAATGTCACTAACTGTGATGCATCAGCAAATTGTGATGTCACTGTCAGTTATGGCAATGTATTGGCTGATGTGAACAAAATAATAGGTGATTTTGTCAGGGCATTACCGGGCAATGGTGCATTGACAGACGCTCAGGCGATGACCGTATTTGCAGGATTAAGTCCAGACAGCTACTTGTCAATCCAACCTCAGCTAAATGCAGCATTGAGCGGGCCACTTTATGATGAGCTTATCCTCGCGGGTAGTGCATCGGCGGCGGATAAGTCAGCGGGTAATGCCAGCGGCTTTGCGGCAATCAACGAATTGTTCCCTGGCTCAAATTGGAGCGGTGATTTAAGCTTAATTTTCAGTACCATTCAAACCCAACAGGGCGGCGATATTAATTTGTTAGTGCCAGGCGGGTCAATTGATGCGGGCTTACCCTTTGCTTTCCCTGGATTGACCAAAAGCTCTGCTGACCTAGGTATTATTACCCAATCCACTGGCAACATTAACGTGTTTGCCAACAGCAATTTTGAAGTTAACCAGTCCCGTGTGTTCACCCAAGGAGGGGGGGATATTTTGCTATGGTCTTCAGCGGGTAACATTGATGCAGGTCGTGGTGCAAAATCGGCCTTGTCTGTGCCGTTGCTAAGCGTGGACTACCAAAACAACCTTAAACGCACATCCATACAACCTGCGTTATCAGGCAGTGGTATTAGGGCGGCAGCCAATTATGGCTTGCCCAGTGGTAATGCCTACTTGTTTGCCCCGGGTGGTGTGGTCAATGCTGGTGAGGCAGGTATTGGTGCTAATAACGTGACCATTTCCGCCACGGCGGTAATTGGCGCCAATAATATTCAGGTGGGTGGTGTGGGTACTGGCGTACCCGCTGCGTCAGCCAGTGTTGCTGCCGGTTTGACTGGAGTCAGTAACGTGGCAGCCAACGTCACCCAAGTGGCACAAGCGGCTATTGATTCGGCTGATGATGGCAAGTCTAAGAATAAACACGCGGCTATGGGTGTGTTAAGCGTGGAAGTGTTGGCGAGCAACAAGTGTAAAGACCCACACGGTTGTAAAAACTGACCCTAATGGCTTTTTATAATAGAAAATTTGATGTGTATTAAACAGTTGACCAACACTATTGCTTGGTTAATTAATACTTTTGTAACTAATTTAAGTGATAATCCAATTATCAAATTAAATGGGAAATAATGATGAAACGGTTTTGGCTTTTACTGATGTGCCTGATTTTGTTGCCGAACATGGCTTCCGCTTGGTGGAATGACGATTGGGGATACAAGAAAAAAATCAACTTGGACAAACAAAAACTCCAGCAATCGGGTGAAACCATTCCGGGTGACGCTTTTGCTTTGGTGCGTTTGCATACCGGCAACTTTGCTTACTTTGCCGAACTGGCGGAGCAAGGCAAAGATTTTCGGGTGTTGGCAGATGACGAAAAGACACCATTAAAGTACTTTATCGAAAAGCTTGATACGGTCAATGAAATGGCCTTGATATGGGTCAAGTTGCCTGCTGATATTGCCACCCAGCCTGAGCCTGCTTTCTGGTTGTATTACGCCAATGCCGAAGCGGTTGACGCGCAAGATGCACCCGGTTCATTTGCCGTTAATGAAGTGTTGGCTTATCCCTTTACCGGCACAGCCATCAAAGATTTGACCGCTAATGCCAATAACCCTTCGGAAGCCACCGCCACCTTGGCGGACAGCGGTCTGATCGGTGCGGCAGCGCAATTTCAGGGTACACAAGTTATCAGGGTGCCTGCTGCGCCTTCCCTGCAAATGACACCCGCCAACGGCTGGACTTTTTCTACTTGGTTGAAGTTTGACCAGCCGCAAAGCAATGCGGTGGTGTTGCAACGGGTTGCACCTGCTGCGGGTATCACACTGGCTATCAAAGACCAAACCCCAGTGCTTGAAGTGAGCGGTGATGCCGGTAAACAAGAATTTACTGGCACTGCCACGTTGGCACCGGGTGCTTGGCATAATGTGGCGGTAGTTGCCAATGCGAGCGAATTGCTGCTGTATGTGGATGGTGTGGCTGCCGGTAATTTTGCTTATGCCCTACCTGAATTGTCTGGTGAAATTACCTTAGGTGCCGATGCCATTGCTGCGCGTGGTTTTAACGGCTTGTTGGATCAATTGACCTTGTATAAAGTGGCTCGTGATGCCAATGCCATAAAATTTGATGTCGATATGCAGGGAGCCAGCTCGACTATCCTGACTTACGGTGATGATGCCGGCCCAGACAGTGAAGAAGGTGGCGAGTCTTATGTAGTGGCGACCTTAAAGAACGTGACCATTGATGGCTGGGTGATTATCGGCATTTTGATGGTGATGTTTGTTATCAGTACCATTGTGATGGTCTCTAAAGGCATAGTTTTAAGTAGTGTGGGCAAATACAACAAACGCTTTGAAGAAGCTTTTGCCGCATTGGGCAGCCGTGATTTCAGCGCCCTGGACAAGCAGGATGAAAGCGGGCAAGAAGCGTTTGATGAATCACCCCTATTATTTTCATTAACGGCAAAACATGACGATTTTTCCGGTTCGCCGCTGTATCGCATTTACCATGTTGGCGTGCAGGAAATGAACAAGCGTTTGTCAAAGCCTGCTGGTGCTTCAGCCCAGTCGGCTAATATATTGAGCGCTTCAGCAATGGCGGCTGTTAAAGCCTCTATGGATGCGGTAGTGGTGCGTGAACTGCAAAAGCTAAATTCACAAATGGTGTTGCTGACCATAGCCATTTCCGGCGGCCCGTTCTTGGGTCTGCTGGGTACGGTGGTCGGGGTAATGATTACCTTTGCGGCCATCGCGGTGAGCGGAGAAGTAAACGTTAACGCGATTGCTCCCGGTATTGCTGCGGCCTTGACGGCAACAGTGGTGGGTTTGGCGGTGGCGATTCCGGCACTGTTTGGCTATAACTATTTGGGTAGCCAAATTAAAGTTGTGACAGCAGATTTGCATGTTTTCGTGGATGAATTCGTTGCCAAGTTGGCCGAAGAACATACTTAAGCACAATAGGTAATATGCCATGAAAGTTCAAGAAGAAAATGCGGCGTACGACGAAATTAACATTACCCCAATGCTTGATTTGGCTTATGTATTGCTGGTGGTGTTCATTCTGATGACCACTGCGGCGGTGCAGGGTATTACCGTCAACTTACCTAAAGCCAGTGATGCGCCCAGCTTATCTAAACCCCAAACCAAGGCGATCACCATAACCGCTGATGGCACGATATTTCTGGATACTTATCCGGTGACTATGGAGCAATTGGAGTCCTCTTTGCAGCAATACAAAGCGGTCAACCCGGCTTTGCCGGTGGTTATCAAAGGTGATGCCGCCGTGCAGTATGTCAATATTGTCAATGTGCTGGCTATGTTGGGTAAGTTGGACATCACGCAAATCGGTCTTGTCACCCAAAATCTAGTCAAATAAGACCGTCGGTATGACTACACATAAAAAGAAATTTAAGGCTTATATCCCCTCCATAATAGGCGGCGTGGTGTTGCTGGTGTCAGTTGCTTTCATCGTAAAGTTTATTGGCAATATGGAGGACAAGCCGGAAAAAAAGGAAAGGAAAATTCAGCCGATCACGATGGTCAAGCCGCCACCGCCACCGCCACCGCCACCTAAAGTGGAACAGCCACCACCGCCAGAAGAGAAAATGGAGCAAGTGGAGCCTGAGCAAGAGGCCGAACCAGAACCGTTGCCGGATGTGGCCAATGAGCCACCTCCCGGTGATTTGGGCTTGGATGCCGAAGGTGGTGCGGGTTCCGACGGTTTCGGTTTGGTTGGGCGTAAAGGCGGTAAGGGTCTGTTGGGTGGCGGTGAAGGCGGCAACCCGTTTGCTTGGTATCACGGCATTATTAAAAATGAAGTGCAAGAGCTGCTGTCCGAAAAAGACGAATTGCGTAAGAAAGGTTTCACCGCGATTGTTGATATTTGGATAGAACCGGATGGTTCCGTTAAGCGTGTTGAAGTCGCCAGAGGCAGCAACGATGCTGAAATTGATGCCTTGCTGACCAAGGTGTTGGGCAAATTGAAAAAATTTAATGAGCCGCCTCCCGCTGGCTTGGAACAACCCGTCAAGTTACGGATAAAAGACACAATTTAACAGCTATTTAAACAGGTATAGATATGGACAATAAACAGCAGTTGCTGGCTTTTGCGCTTTGTGGTTTGGTGGGTCTGGCCCAAGCGGGTGAAAAAGAGGAGCTTCTTAAACTGCGTAACACCACAACTAATCTGATTAAAGAATTAGTCAAACAAGGCGTGTTAACTGAAAAAGTGGCGGATGAAATGATTAAGCGGGCGGAGGCCGATGCCGAAAAGCAAGCTGCCAGCCAAGCTAAAGCCGGTTCTGCCGCCGACACCACACCCGCCGAACCTGGCGAAGTGCGTGTGCCTTATGTACCTGATTTTGTAAAAGACGAAATACGCCAGCAAGTGCGTTCGGAACTGCGTGCTGATGTGGCCCAAGATGTCATAAAAGAAGCCAAAACCCAACAATGGGGCGTTCCCAGTGCTTTGCCCGATTGGATTAACCGCTTTAAGTTGTCTGGCGATTTGCGTTTGCGTTCGCAAGGCGATTACATGGCTCCGGGTAATAATTCGCCAGCTTCGCCGGGAGGTGGTTATTATAATAACTATCAGGCCATCAATAATGGTGCTTCCTTTTCGCCTGATGTTGCTAATGAGTCTTTTTATAACACGACTACTGGAAGGCAATGGTTCAGGGAGCGGTTACGCTTGGCCATTGATGCCAAAATTAACGACAGTTTAAAAACCGGCATCCGTTTGGCGACGGGCAACATCCCCAACCCTATCTCCACTAACCAAACCTTAGGCAATTACGGCGGTCAATATCAGTTTAACTTGGATCGTGCTTTCTTAAAATACGAAGCAGTTGACTCTGATGGCTACAAATGGCTGACCGTAGCCGGTGGTCGTACCCAAAATCCTTGGTTTGTGGGGGGCGGCGAGTTTACTGGCGGCAGTGAGTTGGTTTGGGATGCTGATTTGTCGTTTGAAGGTATATATACCACGGCACGGCACAATTTGTCTTCCAGTGACGGTATAGCCGAAAAATCCGACAGTTCCCGTTCGGTGTTTATGACAGTGGGTGCTTTCCCATTACAGGACTCACTCAATAACCGCGCAACGGCAGGTGGGGCGTTCTCGCAATCGCAATCGTCACATAACAAATGGATGTTTGGCGGTCAGACCGGTTTGGAATGGGGCTTCGACAATCAAGATGTGTTCAGTATGGCGGCAGCGTATTATGATTATCAAAATGTAAAAGCATCAATAAACAATAATATATATACTAATATATCCTCTTGTGCCAATAATACGGCTAACAATAACCAATCAGTCCCTCAGTTTATGCAAGGCGGTAATAGTGTAACGGCTATTTGTACCGATGCCAGCAACAATCCGGGCTTGGTAGGCTTGGCTTCTGACTTTAAGATTGTCAATGTTAACGGTAGTTACAATATGGCGATGTTTGCCCCTTACCACGTGGTATTAGCGGGTGATTTTGCCAAAAACATAGGCAACGTAATGCGTAATGCCGCATTATTGAACCCCTATAACAGCGGCACTAACGCTTGGCAAGTACGGATGGATGCGGGTTGGCCAAAGGTTGACCGTAATGGTCAATGGAACGTGTTTGCCCAATACCGTTATATAGAATCTAACGCGGTTTTGGATGCTTACACCGACTCCGACTTCCATTTGGGTGGCACCAATACCAAAGGGTGGTCGATGGGTGGTAACTACGGTATCATGAAAAACACTTGGCTGACCGGACGCTGGTTAAGCACAGATATGATCAGTGGGCCTAAATGGGGTATAGACACCCTGCAACTTGACATCAACACGAGATTCTAATCATGGCCATCATGACAAGATTATCACTGCTGGCGATTTGCGTTAGTGTTGCCCTGTCCGCTAATGTCCATGCTGCTCCCGAAAAAGGCGGCAATGCCAAAATTGTCAGTAAATTGCAGGCGATGGTTCAAGATATGACCACGCAGCGCGACAAGATTAAGGCTGAAAATGACAAGACGCTGGCTGATTTGGATAAGTTGAAAAAGGAATCCGAAAAAGAAAAAGCCGATGCATTGTCTGCTAAGACCGGTTTGGAAAATGACTTGGAATCACAAAAGGCCAGCAACACCGATCTGCAAGCTAGATTGGATGCCACCACGGATAAGCTGAAAGAAGTGATTGGCAAGTATAATGCCTTGAACAAAGCCAAAAATGAGCTGACGGTTGAGCACGGCAATTTGTTGAATGTGCAAAAATCGACCGGTGAAGAGCTTAAAACCTGTGAAAGCAAAAATGTAAAGCTTTTTGATGTCAGCAAGCAAATCATCACCGGTTACAAGGCTTGTCAAAACCGTGGTATATTTGATACTTTGGTCGATTCTGAGCCACTTCTGCAAATCAACAACGTAGAGTTTGAGACCTTAATGCAAGAATTTGAAGATAAATTGCATAAGCAGAAATATCACCCACAGAAAACGACTGCCAGCAAATAGTAGGGTGGGCACGCTTTTGTGTCCACGCAGAAACAAAGCATGGGTGTAAAGATGACCGCTATTATTTTTGATACACACGATTTTGTTAAAAAATTAAAAAACGTCGGCTTTAGCGAAGAACAAGCCGAAGTGATAACTGAGTTGCAAAAAACTACTATTTCTGGCACATTGGAACAAGCTAAGCATGAGTATCAATTAGATGAGCTAATGACTAAAAGGGATTTAAAAGAAATTGACTTAAAGTTTGAATTGATCCGTTCCGATTTAAAACGCGATGTAGCAGAAACCAAAGCTGATCTGGTGCGTTGGGTGGTGGGTGTGGGCATCCTGCAAAGCGTATTGATTACCGGTCTAATGCTTAATTGGCCGCCCATTTTTAAACGCTGCTGTGGCTAAAAAACTAGGATGGATTCGCCGCTAGGCAATCCACCAGCAACAGCGTTTGTGTGGTGCGGGTGCGCTTGCCTAAGATTGTGGCAAAAGGTGGTTTGCTTTCGCGAAACCACCCTACAATATTTACCCTTCCTATTTTATCCCCTGTGTTCTTAATATCAATTTAGTTTGATAAAAATATCCAATAATTCCGCCTGTCCGTTGCCGTCTAGTCATTGTGTGTTAGCTCTACATGGACTACGCAAACCTTTTCTTTTTTACTTCCTCTAGTGATTTCAATGAATCAATCATTTAAACCTTCTATCGTGTTAATTTGTGCCATGGGCCTTTGGTCTTGTAATGGCAGTCAGCAGCAATTGACAGATTATTTACAGCAAGGTAAAGACTACTACCAATCTGGTGATGTAAAAAACGCCCAACTTGCCTTTAACAAGGCTTTGGAGCTTGCACCGGACAATATCAGCAACCTTTATAAAATTGCCGATGCTTTATCAGGCATCGGTGATTTTAATAGTGCCGCCTTGCAATATCAGGCCATCCTAAAAAAAGATGACAAACAAGTTCCGGCGCGTTTAAAGCTGGGTCAGCTTTTGTTGCAAGCCGATAAGGCGGATATGACCCAACAGTTGGCACAGCAGGTTTTGGCAATGGATGCTGATAATGGCGAGGCTAGGGTGTTGTTGGGCAAGGCTTATGCCTCACAAAACAATACCGATGCTGCTTTTGTAGAAGTGCAGACGGCACTGCAAAAAAATCCTGATGATGAAAATGCAACGGTGTTGCTGGCCTCCTTAATGATTAAGTCGGGGCAATTCGAGCAAGCGGCACGTACCTTAAAGCAAGCCGTTGAGAAATTCCCTAAGGCGGCTGCACCTAGGCTGTTGCTGGCAGAATTGCAAATGAACAGCCATTTGTCCAAGGAAGCGGAGCAAACCTTGCAAGCCATTATTCAGTTGGCACCTAACGAATTTGAACATCGTAAACGCATGGCGGTTTTTTTAATGACGGAAAAGCGTCTTGATGATGCTGAAAAAGTGTTGCGTTTGGCGGTTAATGAATTGCCTGATAATGATCAGGCGGAGTTGGTGTTGGTTAATTTCTTGGCCACGCAGCGGCAACCTGAAGTGGCGATTGCCGAATTGATCCCCATGATAGAACACCACCCCAAGCAGTGGAATTTGCGCTTTAAATTGGCAGACCTGCAAATGACTGTGAAGCAGACCGATAAGGTGGAGGAGACCTTAAAAGAATTGCTGGCGATGAAGCCGTCTGATGAAGTCACTAAAAATGCCGAAGGCAGTCTTGCCCGCTTATATACGGTGACTCAGCGCATGGGTGATGCCAAGGCACTGGTGAAGCCATTGTTGGCAAAATATCCCGAAGATGCCGATATTTTGTTGTTGCAGGGTGAAATTAATTTGGCTGAGCGTCAAGTTAATGATGCTATTGCACTGTTTAGAAAAGTTGTGGCTATGCAGCCGCAAAATGTCAAGGCATTAAAATTACTTAGTAATGCCCATGCTATGACCCGTGATTGGGTTTTGGCTAAAGAAAATAGGGAAAAAATTGTCACATTGTTGCCTAAAGACGAATCGGCAAGGGTTGATTTGGTTAATCTTTTGTTGCAGGCAGGTGACACGCAAGCCGCTTTGCAGCAATTGGCGGCGTTGTTTAAGCTGAATCCTGACAACAAACAGGGGCTGGAAGCGCTGTTTAAGTTGTATGTGCAGCAAAAGCAGTGGGATAAGGCGCAACAAGTGGCGCAACAATTCCAGTTGACTGATAAAGAAGGGGTGGCGGGTTATTTCTTGTCGGGTTTGGGTTATCAGGCAGAAGGTAAGCTGGATAAAAGTATCGGGCGATTTATTCAGGTTTTGGATAAGCAGCCGCTGGCGGTTGAGCCGTTGACCCAATTGGTCAAGGATTATTTGGCACTCAAGCAAGCGGAGAAGGCGATTGCCAAATTAAATGAACTGATTAAGCAACACCCTGAAAATTTTGTTGCCTATAGTTTGTTGGGTGGGGTGTACAGCGAGGGCAAAAAGCTGCCGGAGGCCGTTAAGGCGTACCAGAAAGCTATTGAAATCAAGCCCGAATGGCCTAGTTTATACCGCAATTTGGCTTTGGTTTACCATGTCCAAAACAACGATGACGAAGCCATTAAGCTAATTCAGGCGGGCATAGCCAAACTGGGTGAGCAGCCTGAATTGGTTGCTGATTTGGCGGCACTGTATCAGAAACGTGGCGACTATGACAAAGTGTTGGCGCTGTACGAAAGCGTTTATCAACATCAGCCGGATTCGTTGCTGGCTATCAATAGTTTGGCCCGTTATTTGGCGGACTTTGGCAAGGATAAGGCGGCTTATGATAGGGCGGCAAAATTGGCGCAGCCTTTGGAGCAGGGTAGCGATCCTTATGGCTTGGATACGGTGGCTTGGATTGCTTATAAACAGGGTGATCTGGCTAAGGCGGAGCGGTTGCTGCTAAAGGTTAATGAGCTGATACCGTCTGAACCAGTCAGTAATTATCATCTGGGCATGGTATATTCCAAAAATGGTGACAAGGACAAAGCCCGCCAGTTTTTGGAAAAAGCAGTTGCCCCCAAGGCCGAGTTTACCGGTTGGGGGGAGGCTATGAAGACCCTGAAGGCGGTTAACGGTAACTAAAGGGTTACTTAGGTTGTTGTGTTGGGCGATTGGGCCAAACTGGCCCGATAGCCCCGTAGCAACATAAAAAAGGCCAGAAAATCATAAAGGCTATGAATGATCACGGGTGTCAATAAGTTGCGTTCTACGCCGTAATCCATAGACATACCAAGGAATAGACCCACCAACATTGCCAATACCGCATACAGTGGGGTGGCGGCATGGACTAGGCCGAACACTAGGTTGCTAAGGATAAGTCCGGCGGCGGCACCCCACGAGGCTTCCAGCCAAGGTTGCAGTAAGCCACGGAATAGCAATTCTTCTGAAACACCGGCAACCGTGGCTAATAGCAACAAATCTGTCCAATGGTAACGGTGCAGTACCGGCCCCAAGCTTTTCAGCAATAGATCGCGGATGGCATTGACCGAATTGGCTTGTAGTTTTTGTAAGCCAAGAAACATCATAAACAGCGGCAGCGTACCCAACACGCCATATAATACGGCGGGTTCTGAGAAAGTAAGATATTGGAAAGGATTGATGCCGGCAAACCAACCCAGCAATTGTGCCAATAGGGCTAGTGATCCTTCAAAGATCAGGGCTTTTTTATAGAAGTCGTTGTATGGCTTGGTCGGTGAAGGCATTGCAAACTCGTGATGGTTGGATAATGGTTATATTCTATACACATTTACCCTCTTTTTCCCCGCTATGCGTGGTAATTTACGGTAACTCAATTTAGGATTGGTATTTATGCACTGTTTTATCTACAAAAGCCTCAATAAAGACTATTTATATTTGTACATCAAAAATCAAGATGACTTTTCCCAAGTACCGTCAGCTTTGCTGGCTATGATGGGCAAAATAGAGTTGGTCATGGAGCTGGAATTGTCTAGTGGACGCAAATTGGCCAGTGAAGATGTCGGCAAGGTGATGGAATGCCTTAGCGATAAAGGCTATTTTGTGCAAATGCCAAGAACCGATGCGCCTTTAAATTGATTGGCAATTATTCTGTATAGGGTCGCTGGGTTTTTATTGGGTCGGCTGATGATTGTCCTGACAAGGCAATCATCAGCCGCTTAGCCTTACATCAAATGCACCGGCGTGTTGCCGATACCTAGCAAGTGCAACTGGATTTGGCTGTCTTGGGTGAAGTACAGCTGGCTGACCAGCGCGCCGTTGCCCGCCACAATGTCCAGCTCGGTGCCGGTGCCGTGGTAGGCCTTTTCGTTGATGGTGTCGCCGGTCAAATTGATCAACGACAGGTTGATATCGTAAATGGGGGTGGTGATGGTCAGCGTGGCTGCCAGTGAGGTGGGCATGATCTCGATCTGCGCGCCGCCCAACGCGGCCCCGCCGTTGCCGGTGGCGCCGTGGATGGTGTTCAGGGCGATGCCGTTGAGGTGGGCGGCGGTGTCTTTCACCGACACGGTGTAAGCCGTGCTGATGGCGTTGAGCGCGGCCTGGTCGTTGACGGCCTGGGCGGCGGTGATGGACAACGTGGCGGTGCCGATGTCGGTCAGGGTGACCGCGCCCAGCTTGGCGGCATTGGCCTGCAAGCTGTCAAGGCTGGCGCTGACGTGCGCGGCGGTGTCCGCCACGGCGATCTTGGCGATGTGGCTGTTGTTGGCGTCCGCCGCGACATTCGCCGCCGTCTCGCCGCTGATGCTGGCGGTGTAAGGCGAACAGACCTTGCCCAGCACCTGCGCGTCTTGGGCGTATTGCTTGGCGGACAGGGCGAAGCCGGGCGTGCCCTTGTCGGTCAGCACTATGCCGCCGATGCGGCTGTTGAGCGCCTGCAGGCCATCAAGCTGCGCCAGCACATGCGCCGCCGTGTCGCTGACATTGCTGAAGGTTTCGGCGTTGCCCAGGCTGTTGGTCATCTTGGGCGCCAAGGCCAGCACGTTGGCGGCATTGATGGCCCAGATAAACGAAGTGTTGAGCGAGGTTTCCTGCACGGACAACAGCTTGCCGCTGATCGCCGCCAGCGCGTCCGCGTTGTTGGCGAGGTAAGCGCCGTAGTCCGCCACACGGACGGGCAGGGCCAGCCCCTTGTTGACCAGGGCCACGGCATCGGCGCTGAACAAAGTGAGCGACTTGCCGTCCAAATCCTTGACCGTGAAGCGTGTGCCGTCGGGCAGCGCCAGACCGGTGAGCGATGCGCCCAGCGCCAGCAGCTTGGCCTGTCCGGCATTGATATGGGCGGCGGTGTCGGCCACGGTCAGCGACAGGGATGTGCCCAGCTTGGCCAGCGCCGCCGCATTGGCGGACAGGTTGGCGGCGGTGTCGGTGAGCCCTGCGAACAGCTGGCTGCCCAATTGCGCCAGCACGCTGGCTTTGGCGGCCACATTGGCGGTGGTGTCGGACAGGTTGACCGACAGGCTGGCACCCAACGAAACCAGCTTGGCGACATTGGCCGCCACATTGGCTGCCGTGTCGGTGACAGTGATGCCGCCTTGGGCAACTTGTGCGCCCAACGCCCGCAACTGGCTGGCATGGGCGGCAATGTCGGCGGCGGTGCCGGTGATGGCGCAGAAGGTGTCCGGCAGGCCCATGCTGTTGGTCAGCTTGGGGGCCAGCGCCAGCGCGTCCGTTGCGCTGATGGGCCAAGCGAAGAAGCAGCTGGTTGTTTCTTGGATGGACACCAGTTGGCTGCCCAAGGCCGCCAGCGCGTGGGCGGCGTTGGCAATGGCGTAGCCGCTGTCCGACACGGCAATGGGCTTGCCGGATGTTTTGGCGTAGGCCAAGGCATTAGTAACGGTCAGTGTGGCGGGTGTCGTCATTGATTGAAAGCTCTCTATGGGTTAGCGTAAAACAAATATACCCAGCCGATCGCGTTCCTTGTGTCAGCTAAGCTGATATTATTGGGGTGTAGCTTGTGGTGCAGTCCTGATTAGCCAACCATTATAGTAAGCTTTTATTTGATATGCAATGTTTTATGTCAGTTTTTGGGGATATGCTGGTGAAGGGGGTATTGGGGGCGGGGTAGTGACCAAAGCGTCACTGCTTATTACCACGCAAGATGGTTTGATCCAACCCTGCTTAGCTGTCGACACTAACTGCCGCCTTTGCGGGACATCATGCCGTTGGAGGGATTGTAGCCGATAATGGCGGCGGTCATGAAGGCTACAAAGGCGATCAGGGTATAAAGCAGGGCGGTTGGGTTAAGCTGGTACACAAAGCGAAGCGGCGGAGGCGGCTCAATAAACGATTGACGAATGTATGTACAAAATGGGATATTAGACTCATGAAAATACTTGATGTCGCTGGTTTTGAATGGGATAACGGAAATATGGCGAAGTGCCAAAAGTACGGCGTGCCACCTTCCGAGATCGAAATCGAAGTCTTTCCTGATCTTGATCATTCACAAAATGAACTGAGATATATCGCCATTGGCAGCACGCTAACGGGGCGGAATCTTTTTGTCTGCTTCACCCTTCGCCGACACAGTGGCCAGGCTTACATCGCCCTGTCAGCGCACGCCACATGCATAAAAAGGAGATCGATCATTATGAAAAAAACAGCTGTCACCCCTTACAACCGATAAAGAAGCAGAAGACTTTATCGATCACGCAGACCTGGCAGAATACGACTTGTCAGCCTTGATTCCTGTTTGCTTTGAATTTCAGCCCAAGCAAAAAAGCATCACCATGCGCCTATCTGAACCCTTACTGGAAGCCATCAAGGAAGAGGCGGGGCGTTCGGGAATCCCTTATCAACGGTTTATCCGTCAAACGCTGGAAAACGCGGCGCATCACCACGCAACCAACTAAAACCGTTTACCTTTCCCACAAATGCACGGACACTAACCACCCCCTTTGCGGGACATCATGCCTTTGGAGGGGTTGTAGCCGATAATAGCGGCGGTCATGAACACCATAAAGGCGATCAGAGTATAAAGCAGGGCGGTTGGGTTGGGCTGGGCATACAAGGCGAAGCGGGTGAGTTCCACCGCTTGTGAAAACGGGTTGTATTTTGCCAGCAGGTGCAGCAATACACTGGATTCTTTAATTTTCCATAGTGGATACAATGCAGTGGACATAAAAAACAGCGGGAAAATGACGAAATTCATGACTCCGGCAAAATTTTCCAGTTGCTTGATGAAGGATGACAGCAGTAAGCCTAACGCGCCTAGCATAAGCCCTGACAGCAACAAGCACGGCAACAGCAGCAGGTAGCCTTCCCACGGGGCTTTGATGTTGTAAAACCAAGCTATGCCCAGAAACACATAAACTTGCAGCACAGACACGGCGGCCCCGGCGATCAGCTTGCTGAGCAGCAAAAACCAGCGGGGCAAAGGGGATACCATGAGTATCCTCATGCTGCCCATTTCGCGGTCGTAGACCATCGATAAGGAGCTTTGCATCCCGTTGAACAGCTGGATCATCGCGCACAGGCCGGGGGTTATGTACACTTCGTACAGGATGTAAGTGTCATAAGGCGGCATAATAGCCATACCTAGCGAGGCCCTAAAGCCTGCGGCAAACACGAACAACCAGACCAGTGGCCTGACTAATGCTGATATAAAACGTTCGCGCTGGGTGACAAAGCGCCACATTTCCCGTCCGACAATGCCGCGCATTGCCCGCCAGTAATGTATCAGGGTCGTAGGATAGGGGGCGGTCATGGCTTGCCTGCTTGGGTAAAATGGTCAAATGCGGCGTTAATGGTGTCCGTTTGGGCTGCCGCCAACACTTCGGATACTGGGCCATTGGCTTGAATGCTGCCTTGGTGCAGCACAATCAGGTGGTCTTGTGGATACACTTCGTCAATCAAATGGCTGGCCCATAACACCGCCAGTTGCCCGTCGCTTGCAAGTTGGTGCACATAACTGACAATTGCGGTGCGGCTGGGTACGTCCAGACCCACGGTGGGTTCGTCCAGCAGCAGCAATGAGGGTTGGTGCAGGAGCGCACGGGCAATTTCCACGCGCCGCCGGTGTCCGCCATTGAGTTCTTTGGCTTTTTCAAAACGCCGCTCATACATGTCCAAACGCTCCAGCTCTTGTTGGATGCGTTGCCTGGCCAGTTTGCCGTCCATGCCATGCAGGTCGGCATGGTAGAGCAGGTTTTGCATGACGCTTAAATCCATATCCAAGGTGGGTTGTTGGAAAACTACGCCCAATTTTGCCAAGGCGCGCCGGGATTGCCGCCGTACATCGAAGCCGCACAGTTCGATGCGGCCTTGGCGGCTGTCGTAAAGGCGGGTGATCAGTGCAAATAAGGTGCTTTTGCCAGCACCGTTGGGGCCTAGCAGTAGGGTACATTCACCCGTGCGGATTGTAAAATTGACTTGGTTTAAGGCTGTTTTGTTGCGGTTTTTATTACCGTAAGCAAAGCTGAGGTTTTCAACTGATAGGGCTATTGTAGGCATCATGGCCGCACCGCCACGCCCCAAGGGCTAGTGCCGACCCCTATTGATTTAATGACGGTTTGGCTGTCCAGGTCGATCAGGGAGATGTCGTTGCTGATGCCATTGGCGGTATACAGCCGTTTGTGGTCGGGCGAGAAAGCGATATTCCACACTCTTGAACCAACCAGCAGGTAATTTTCCACTGCGTAGGTTTGTGCGTTGACCACGGCGATGCGGTTGGCGGGGCCAAGAGCCACGTAGGCTTTACGCCGTTGCGGGTCGATGGCGATGCCGACCGGCTGAATTTTGCCGCTGCTGATGCCGGGTATGGCAAAGCTGATGGTTTTGATTATTTTTTTAGTGCTGGTGTCCATGACCATCAGTGTGCCAGCCATTTCTGAAGTGGCCCACAGTTGTTGGCTGTCGGCGGTAAAGCTGAGCGCACGCGGGCGCGGGTCAACCAAGGTGTTTTCTATGACGGTCAGGCTTTGGGTGTCAATCCAATGCACCATGTTGGTGGTTTCGGAGGCACAGGCCAGCCATTTTCCGTCCGGGCTAGCGGCGATGCCTTCCGGTTCTACGCCTACGGCTATTTGCTTGATGATGTTACGGTGGGCAATATCCACCACGGTGACTTGGCTATCATCTTCGTTGGAAACATAAAGCCGGTCGCCTTTGGGTGATATGGCAAAGGTTTCGGGATCATCACCGGACGGCAGCAGCCCTTGTTCCTCAAGGGAATCGGCATCCAGTATTTTTATGGTGTGTTCATCGCTGGCAGCGACGTACAGCCATGCGTTGTCCGGGCTAAGGGCAAGGCCGCGCGGGCGCAAGCCAACTGGGATGGTTTTGAGCAGGGTGCCGGCAATGGGGTCAACCACCGCTAAGGCGTTGTCTTTTTCCAGTGAGACAAATACGGTTTCGGCTTGGGCGGCAGTTTGTGCAGCCAGTAGTCCGACCAGCAGCAAGGTGGTTCGTAGGGAGAGGGGCATGTGTTGTTCTCGCTTTACAGAAGAGTGGCAAACGTTAGGGTGGTGATGCCAATAGTTGTTCCTTACCCGAGAACTCACGTTCCCTGAGCGTAGCCGAAGGAAGCTGCAGTTATGGTATTACTTTTGTTATATTGGCACAAGTACCAAAAATAGCACCAACAAAGCCAAAAACCAGTCAAAAATTGACTTTGAAACGAACCGGTACTTAGCACTATTTTGGCTACAATCATTTGTTTTACCAGTAAGTTTTTCACGGCGACTTGCTCATTTTACAAAGTGTTTCGGGGGCATCGTAGCCTAAGGTGTCCAGTTCGGTTTGCGGGTGCAGGAAGCCTTCTATCGGGGCCACCTCAACCACGGAGCGGGGGGCTGCCAGCAGCACGGGTTGGCGCAATTGCCCATCCCAGCTACGGAATGATAAAGGTGTGCCTTTGTAGCCTTGCAAGGCGAAATGGGGGCTGAGCAGGTAATCTTTAATCGGGTGGGCAGCGTTGCTTTGGCTGCGCACAATGGCTTCGCCCAATGCGCGTACTGCCAAATAGGCTGCGTAGTCGCGTTCTTCCATCCAGCGACCGGTTTTGCCTTTAAAGCGGTTTTGGATTTGTATGGCGCCCCATTGTTCGTGGGCGGGATGCCACGCAGTGGCGATCAGCCCTTGCGTGCCGATGACTGGCCTTGCGGCCCAAGTGCGGTAGTCCAGGTATTCACCAAATTGGCCTTGTTCGTCGGCGACGACCAGCACATCGTAATCATCATCAATTTGGGTGAATTCGGCGATTTCAGATTGGGTGGTGCGGCGGGCATCGTGCTGGTGGCGCCAGATTTTTTCGGCCACTATGGTCATGCCAAAGCGTTTGCTGGCGCGTTTTAGGGCTTCGGTAAACAGTTGGTCTTGTGGGGCATCACCCACCACCATAAACCATTTTGTCCAGCGTTTTTTCATCATATATTGTGCCAAGGCATCGGCGCGCATGGCGCGGCTGGGCAGGATGTGCAGGATATTGCTGCGGCAGTCGGCAGCGCGCAAACTGTCATCGCTATTGGCTATATCAAATAATATCAGCGGGGCGGTGGTAGGCAAGTCGGCTAGGGCCAGCAGTGGCTTGGCGGACAAGTCGGTTAGCAGGTAGGCAAATTTGCCGTTGATGGCTTGTTGGAAGAGGGCGACAGGGTCGCCTTTGGGCGGCACGGTAAAGTGAGCCAGCTTGAACTGGTGTCCGGTGAATTGGCCGGTGGTGTTATTGTCGGTGATGGCCAGTTCTGCGCCTGCGCTGCCTAGGTCTTTAATAACGGGGTTAAGCAGCGACACGACAGCGGGGGGCAGCGGCGTTTGGCCCAGATAGGCGATATTTATGACGCTTGTTTTGTTTTGGGCTGTGACAGCTACCGGGGCTTTGGCGGCGGCTTTGTGGCTTTTGGCACTGGCAGGGTGAGCGCTACACAGCACTAGCAGTATGGGAAGCGGGACGATGATGCGCCAAAAGGACTTGGTGGATGGCATAGTTTAAGGTTGCTCAATTGGGTTATGGAAATTTGGCTAATTTTATGCTGTTTAGTGGCAATCTGCACCGGACTCGTTAGTCATTGGTGTGATGTAGGTTAATTGTTGACTATAACAGTTGGTATAGTCATAATTGACATTGGTTTAAATTGCAAGGTGTTTATTATGGCAAGTCCTATCATTTTTACAGACAGTGCCGCCGCTAAGGTGCGCGGGTTAATTGACGAAGAAGGCAATAACAATCTTAAGTTGCGGGTTTATGTGTCCGGCGGAGGCTGTTCTGGTTTCCAATACGGCTTCACCTTTGATGAAGAGGTCAACGAAGACGACACCCATGTTGAGAATGGTGGCGTGACGGTGTTGATTGATGCCATGAGCATCCAATATTTGAAGGGGGCGCAGGTTGATTATAAGGAAGATTTGTCGGGCGCACAGTTTGTGATCCGTAATCCTAATGCAACCACCACTTGTGGTTGTGGGTCTTCTTTCTCGGCGTAGGGCCAGGCATTTTAGGCGGGCGGGACACTAAAGCTAAAAATTAATAGAATCCCCATTGCTGGTAACGGTGGTGGGGTTTTGGTTGTGGTGTGGGAACTTGGTTACTCGACTTGTACGGTAACAAAGCAAACGCCAGGTCTATTTATGTATTCTGTACCCAGTGCCTTTGCGGTCTTTTTGGGACTGTAAGCCCATAAAATGCCAAGGCCATTTTATATTAATTGGCAAATTTGCATTTTATGTTAGAATCCTAGACGGACAGTAGGAAAAAACGCAGGCCATGTTCTATTGGACAGGGCTTTTTTATTGTCTGTGAACCATTGAATTTATATTTTTAACGTTGAGGTTTATTAAACAATGCAAGTACTAAAAAAAATCGCAATTTCAGGGCTGATGGCAATCTCAATGGCTGCTGTATCATCAGCTGCTTTGGCTGAAGCCACTGGCGAAGCAACCGTAAGGGCTGCTGCTGAAAACACCGTCAGCAAAATCGAAGAAGCGGTTGGCTTGGCTGAAAAAGGCGGCAACAAAGAAGAAATCATTAAAGCCATTAATGATGCTCGCCAAACCCAAAAAGAATTCCGTTATGAGTTGACCGAACGTCAACGTCAAAAAGCAAACGACAAATTACGTCTTGCCCGTGATGCCTTCGAAAGTGGCGACACTAAAACAGCTGATGCAAAATTGCGTGAAGCGTTGGCAAACTTTGTGGAAATGAAAGCCCAATACGACGCAAACCATAAGTAAGCTATAGGTTTCGATTCGATCATGTTTTTTTGGCATGGTCGAAATTCCTCCCCCTCGCCCTCCCCCGCCTCTCAGCGTTATCTATTTTTAAACACTTTAGCGGTTTAAAAATTTTAAAATGTGTTAAAATCGCTCCCCGACACTTAGCCAATGCAAGTCTTTGCAGGCCAAGCTGCCAAGCTCAATAAAAATTACAACACTAGGGGATTAGTGAAATTATGAAAACTATGAAAAAAGTATTATTGTCTGTATTGATTGCTTCTTCTTTGGCTGCCGTTGCGCCCGCGACTTTTGCAGAGTCTGATCCAGGCAGAATCACCTACGCACCTGCTGAAGCTATTGATATGGTAGCGGCTAAAGTTAAAGTGGCTATTGATGCAGTAAGCTCAGGTGCAGAAGGCGAAGCAACTGCTAACCTAATTAAAGATGCACTGGATGCCAGCAAAGAAATCAATGCCAACGATAAAGTTGACAATGCCCGTTCAAAAGCTAACAACAAACTGAAAACAGCGCGTAAGCTTGCTAAAGAAGGTGCGTTGCAAGAAGCGGAACAAGAGTTGAGAAACGCTTATAAAGGTTTCCTTGACCTGAAAACACTGCTGTAAGCATCTGCCTTGCCGCAACCGTACAGGTAAGCCGCTTTTTTGGCTTAACCGTGCGGTTGCGTTCTATGTTACTTCCTAAACCATCCCATCACGCTTTGTCCAAACGGACGCCCGCTAAAAAATCAGCGTTTGTCGCAGCCTTGAATCCTGCTTAGCCCGCCCCCTCCCCTTTCTTTATCTAAACCCTTAAAACCAAGCTTCCGGCTTTTCGGGTAACCATACCCAAAAAGCCGTGCGTAAACTAGCCATGCCCTAGGCGTAGCCTTGCCTTTTATTTGACAGGCGAGTCAATTTGCTTGTCCGGGCTAAATCCGGCATTTTTTATAAATTTCTGCTTTAATCGTTCAAAGGCAGAGGCCAGGGTGGTGTCCATGACTGTTTCATTGCCTATGGATACGATGACGCGGGTCAGTTCGGGCATTTTGTTTTTGGTCGATGCAATATAGATGGGTTGTACATACAATACGGTGTTGCCCATCGGCAAAATGATCATACGACCCATTTCCACAATCGAGTTGTATTGCCCCCATAAGGTGAATTGTGCCGATATTTCGGGTACTTGTTGGGTCAATGCTTCAATCTGGGCGGGGCCATTCACTTGCACTTCTTTACCAAACTTATAGACGGTGATGTTGGGGTTGTAGGCATGCCCACATTCGCCGCTATCCAATGTGCCAGCAACACCTATCATGCTCAGGTTGGTGCGGTTAACTGGCGTCATGGGGTTGATCAGCACAAACTCTTCTTGGTCTTGGCAGTTGCCAAAGTCCATGGTTTGGTAATAAGGCAACACGGTCTGTTCCCGCACATTGGCAAATTGCCACGTTTCAGCTTGTTCATAAAACAGTTCGGGGTTTTGTTGATGGTATTTGGCGTAGATTTTCATTTGCTGGTAATAAAAATCACGCGGATAACGTAAATGCTCCTTCAGTTCGGCGGGCATGTCGTCAAGCCTTTTGAATAGGCTGGGGTAGGCGTTGCGGTAAGCTTTGATCAGCACATCCTTATCATCGGCTATGTAGAAGTCCACATCACCATCAAAGGCATCCACCACCACTTTGACGGCATTGCGCATGTAGTTGAATTTTTGTTCGCCATCCAAAAATTTGTCTTGGGAAGGTTTGGAAGCCGGATATTTGTCGGATAGCGTGTAGGCATCCACTATCCAATATAAGCGGTCTTTGCCCATGACTACATAAGGGTCTTTATCAAGGTGCAGGAAAGGGGCCAAATGGGTGATGCGGTCTACAATATTGCGGTGTATTTTTAGTTTGCTTTCGCTGGAAATATTGGTGGAAAAGAATATTTTTTCTTCTTTCAGATAGATGGACAGCAAGGCTTTGCGGAAAGCGGAGCTGATGGGTATGCCGCCTTCGCCGTTATAGGCTTCTTTAAAGCTGGGGTCGCTACCGGCAATGCCGACAATATCCAATTTATTGGGTACGATGGCATAGTCGAGTTGTTCCTGCCCATAGTAAATGTCTGGGTGGCGGGTGCTAAAGCCGACATCTGAGGACATGTTCAAATCGCGTAAGTACCAGGTTTGCGGTTTGTCGGCATCTTGCGCGGCAGGCGTGATGACTGCACCATAGCCGTGGGTGTAGCGCAAGTGCATGTTTTCCCAGTTTTGGGCTTCTGTGGGCAATTTGTCCACATTGATTTCGCGGGCCGAGATATTGACTTGGCGGAGATGGCTTAGCGTGAAGTAACGGTCTTCATCAACGGAACGGAATTTGTAATAGGGCCGTATTTCTTGTAATTGCCGATAGCTGTCAATAATATATTCCCTGTCCCAGACGGGAATATTTTCAAAGCGCTTTTGGGTGCCCCATGTTTCAATGTCTTTGGCGGCATCCAGTTTTATATTGACATCTACGGTCTTGATGTTGGTCAAGCTGTAAGCATTGGTGGTGGCATCAATATTGTGCTTGATATAGTGGTTTTCCGTTTTCACCGGATTGGGGTTGACGACGTAGCGCTGGATCAAGGTCGGGATAAAGGTGGCCTCTTGCAGCCCCAGCACGATGACAAATGCGCTTATGGCAACAAAAAAGGGGGTTTTTACCCGATGATGCTCGGAAAACACCCAAACAATAAGGCTTACGGAGGCGGCAAAGAAAGTGCCGATAGAAGCCCAAATTAGGGTGACGTAGTATTGTATTTCGACAAACCCGGGGCCATAGAAGACGGGTTCATGATAGTCCGTATACAGCAATGCGTAGCGGCGTAGCATGAAGCCCCAGAGCACAAAGCCAAAGACAAAGCTAATCAGCAGGGTCAGGTGGATTTTTGCGCCTAAAGGGAATGCCTTACGTTGGTTGGGCACAAATTTATGTTCCGCCCAATACAGCAAGCCGACCATGCAAAAAATAAGTGTCGCTGTCACCAGCAGTTCTTTTTGGATAAGCAGGTAGGTGGGGTAAGACATCAGGTAAAAACTGACATCGTTGCCATAGACGGAATCTTTTGTGCCGGAATCGCCACCGAAGAAGAACAGCAGTGCCGTTTCCCATTGGTTATAAAAGGGTATGGCAATAAAAAATGCCAATAGCAAGGCGATGGGGGTATAAATTTTTTCGGAGCCGCTGGCAAAGGTATCGGCAACGCGTTGGAAACGCTGCTTTTGGGTGTGGTTGGCCAATATTTCATCGGGGGGGTTAAGCCCTAAGAATTTGGAGGCAATCCAAAAGTGCAGAAAGAAAATGGCAAAGAATATCAGCGTCACCGCACCGGACAAAAAGAACTTGTACAGCAGTTTGAGCCAAAAATAAGCTTCAAAATTTAACGACTTAAACCACCATAAATCAACAAACAGATCCAGGAAGACGAAATAAAAAGCCACATATAACGGGCCGGCAACAACCAGTGCCGCTCCGATTAACGCGGGTAAAGACTTCAAGTTCCGCATAGCATCCTCTTTTTGGTATTAGGTGGGGTAAATATAATGTTAAGCGCTTATCCGCACTGGATGTGCTGGATTATTTGGCTATTCTAACACTCTATAGCCCGGCCGTAATGGATTGGCTGCTTGCGGGCGGCATGATACTAAAGCGCGTTAGGGTTATAGGGATACTGACCGCTTGTCTTAATGTTAAACTGCCTAACCCTAGCCACTTTCCCTGACTGACTTTTAACTAGCTTGCCGCCTCTTAGCCTTTACATACATGTCCCTTGGTGCATTAAAAAATGTCCGTATTGTGACTTTAACTCCCATGCTGTTAAAGATGATCTGCGCGAAGCCCGCTACATTGACCGGTTATTGGCGGACCTGGCGCAAGATTGCCAGCGCCATGCCATCGACCGCCCTATCAGCAGTATCTTTATCGGTGGCGGCACACCTAGCTTGTTTGCACCGCAGTCGTTTGAACGCTTGCTGCACGGCATAAGTGCTATCACACCCTTGCAAGCTGGTCTTGAAATCACGCTGGAAGCCAACCCCGGTACGTTTGAAAGCCAAAAGTTTGCCGATTTTAGGACATTGGGCATTAACCGCTTGTCGATTGGTATCCAAAGCTTTGATGCGGCAATGTTAAAAAAAATTGGCCGGGTGCATTCGGCGGACGAAGCCTTACGCGCGGTGGACATTGCCCACCACGCGGGGTTTGATAATATTAATCTTGATTTGATGTTCGGGCTACCGGAAGCCGGCCCTGATATTAGCATTAGGGATATACAAACGACGATTGGTTTGGCGCCAGCGCATATTTCTTTTTACCAATTGACGCTGGAGCCGAACACTTATTTCCATAAGTATCCGCCCAAACTGCCTGATGATGACAGTGTTTTTAAGGTGCAGCAACAGTGCCAAGCCTTGCTGGCTGATGCGGGCTACTTGCAATACGAAATATCGGCTTATAGCCGCGCCGGTCGGCAATGCCAGCATAATCTCAATTATTGGCAGTTTGGCGATTATTTGGGCATTGGGGCGGGGGCGCATGGCAAAATCACTGCACCTAGCGGGCAAATTGTGCGTACTTTTAAGCCTAAAAAACCTGAGCAGTATCTCAATGAGGGAGAGCGTGGTGAAACAGTGCAAACGCTGGCCCAACAGGATGTGCCGCTGGAATTTTTAATGAACCATTTACGTTTACAGCAAGGCTTTACCTTGGCGGCCTACCAGCAGGCCACTGGACTACCGCCCGAGTCATTGCAGCCTGGCTTGTCTGAATGCCTGCAACAGGGTTTAATTGGCTTTAACGGTACGGATTACGCCTGTACGGGGCAGGGCTGGCTGTTTTTGGATACGGTGTTGGAAAAATTTCTGCCCTAGCCGCTTCGCCATCTAGGGTGGGGATGCCTGATATGCGGGCTATCGCGTACAATAGCCCGACTTCTTATTTTACGGTTTAGCCATCATGCACGATTATCAACGCGATTTCATCACTTTTGCCTTGGACTGCGGTGTCCTAAAATTTGGCGAGTTCCATCTAAAATCAGGCCGTATCAGCCCTTATTTTTTTAATACAGGATTGTTCAACACGGGCGCACGCTTGGGGCAGTTGGGCGAATTTTATGCACAAGCACTTATACAATCGGAATTGCCTACCGCTATGCTGTATGGCCCGGCTTATAAGGGCATTCCTTTGGTCAGTGCGGTCGCCATTGCTTATGCGCGCCTGACTGGCGGCGATATTCCCTTTGCATTCAACCGTAAAGAAGCAAAAGACCACGGCGAAGGCGGAATAATCGTGGGCACGGCGTTGGCGGGTAATGTGCTGATTGTCGATGATGTTATCACGGCAGGCACGTCGGTACGGGAGTCGGTGGACATTATCAACGATGCCCAAGCCAAACCGGCCGGGGTGTTGATTGCCTTGGACAGGCAAGAAAAGGGGCTGCACGACACGTCTGCGGTGCAAGATGTGCGCGAGCAGTTGGCTATGCCGGTTATCGCCATTATCAGCTTGGCGGATATTGTCAGTTATTTGTCAGAAAATGCCGATGCTAGGTTGGAAGCGATTAAACGTTATCAGGATTGTTATGGAGTGTAAGCATTAAAGCAACCTTGCCGGACAAATTTAAAAGAGTCCGACAGGGGGCGATCTGAGTAGGTACATTGGGATTGTGGCACATTGCCCCCCCCGAAACTTGGAGTCGCCAAGAGGGGCAATGCCAAGCAAGCTACTTGACGATACTGATGCCTTTCAACAAGTTCAATGCCTCGTATAAGGCATAATCTTTCAATTCCAGATTGGTCTTATCTTTGTCAATGTCTGCCGCACCGGCTTCAGGTTTTTGTTTCTCGTTTTGCAAATGGCGTGACAAGTCCGCTTCTTTGACTGGCTTGAAATCTTGTTTATCAAGCGGTTCAAGTTTAACGTGTGCCAAGGCAATGTCGGGTTCTATGCCTTCTGCCTGAATGGAACGCCCGGAGGGGGTGAAGTAGCGGGCGGTGGTCAATTTGATGGCTGCACCATTACTGGTTGGCAAAATGGTTTGCACTGAGCCTTTACCGAACGATTTTTCACCCATGATGACCGCCCGCTTTTGGTCTTGCAGGGCCCCTGCCACAATTTCGGAGGCGGATGCGGAACCAGAGTTGATCAACACCACCATAGGGGCGCCATCAAGCAAGTCATCAGGGGAGGCATTAAAACGCATTTCTGAGTTTTCTATGCGGCCTTCGGTGTAGACAATCAGCCCGCTTTTTAAGAACGCGTCGCTGACTTCCACGGCTGCATTCAATACGCCGCCGGGGTTATTGCGTAAATCCAATATTAGGCCTTTGAGTTTGCCGCCGTTTTCTTTCTTTAATTCAGCCAATGATTCCCTCAGGTTTTCACCCGTGCCAGATTGGAAGCTACTGATCCTTAAATAGCCATAACCTTTTTCCATCAATTTGCTTTTGACGCTTTTGACTTTAATGATGTCACGGGTCAAGGTCAGTTTTAACGGCGCATCTGCGCCTTCACGGACAACAGTCAGGACAATCTTGCTGCCTGGTTCGCCACGCATCATTTTTACGCCATCCGCCAAACTCAAGCCTTTAACGGGCTTGTCATCCAAGCGGATAATCAGATCGCCAGTTTTGATGCCAGCACGTTGTGCGGGCGTGTCATCAATGGGTGACACGACTTTAATAAAACCGTTCTCCATGGTGACTTCAATGCCCAAACCGCCAAACTGGCCGGTGGTGCCTTCTTTAAGTTCTTGGTATTCTTCAGCGATTAGATAGGCGGAATGAGGGTCGAGACCACTCAACATGCCGCGAATAGCATCTTCCAATAATTTTTTATCGGAAACGGGTTCGACGTAGTCCCTTTTGATACGCCCAAAAATTTCGGTAAATGTCCGCAAATCTTCAAAAGGCAATGCATCGGTGTCGGCAACTGGCTGGTGGCTGTCTTTGTCGGCAAAGACACTGCCGCAAGTACCCATAAAGATGCCCAGTATTATTCCTAAGCATAAAATGACTATCGTTTTCTTTTTTTGCATGTGCCTTAAAACTCCAATTCCTCAATTACTGTCATTTACCACGGTTGATTGTACCACTGGACAAGGCATTAATGCTTGCACCAAGCCAATGGATCAACTGGTTTTCCATCTTGGCGTATTTCAAAGTATAAGCCGGGGTGGTTGCGTCCGCCGGATTTGCCCACGGCGGCTATCACTTCTCCGGCTTTGACGGTTTCGTCTTTCTTTTTGTACAGGCTGTCATTATAGGCATAAAGTGACATGTAGCGGTCTTCATGCCTGATGATCACCAGCAAACCCAAGCCTTTCAGCCAATTGGCAAAAACCACTTTGCCCGAAGCAATGGCGTGGACATCGTCCCCCTCTTTGGCACGGATCAGCACACCGTTCAAAAAGCTGGGCGACTGGATGCTGGTGTTGTTTTGTACCGCCCCGCCCAACACTGGCAATGGCAAATGGCCTTTGAAAGCAGAGAATGGACCGCTCAGTTGCGGGTAATTTTCGGCGATATCCAGCACATCACCCTGCTCGCCGCTGTTATTTGGTTGGCCTTGCCCATCATCATGCGGCAACGACGCCAACAGTTGCTGCATTTTGCTTTCGCTAATGCCATCCAGTGCTTGGCGCTGCCCCTTGTTTGCCCCGCTCAACAGCCTGTCCCGTTGTTTCCTAAAATCCGCCAATGCCATTTGTTCCGCCTGTTTTTTCTTCAGTTGCTGAAACAAATTGTCAGATTCCGCTTGTCTTAAGGCATCCAGTTGATCCAATACCTTAAGCTCCTCCTGTAGGTCGGCCAGTGCCTCCATACGCCTGTGGCTGATGCTTTGAAAATAACCGGCAATCAATCCTGATGGGGCGGCATTTTGCTGGTTAAACATCAATTTGAGCGGCTGCTGCTGGCCCAACCGATAAGCTGCCCTGACTTGGTTTGCCAATTGGCTGTTTTCCCTGTCCAATTTTTGCTGGACTTCAAGGATATCTTGGCGAATGGCATCCAGGGCTTGCTGCTTGCGAACCATTTGCGTATTAAGTTTCCTTAATTGCGCGAGGGTTTCGCCGTAACGCTTTTCGATGTCTGCCAACAAACTATCAAGATCATTACTGGGTTGCGGTTGTTGCTGGCCTTGCTGTTCTTTCGATTGGAACAGAGAGGGCAAAAAATCACGCCAGTGCCGTCCATCGGTCGCTCCGGCACTGGCTGGTTGCATAGCGGCAAGCCATAGCAGACAACAAATCAATCTTTTTGGCATTTACATCAGGCGGTTTTTAATAGCGAGCACCCTGACATTTCAGTAGGCTTGTGGATGCCTAAAATATCCAACAGCGTAGGGGCCAAATCCGATAGGCTGCCACCCTCCGTCAGTGGATGCTGGCCCAGCACATAGACCAGCGGCACTGGGTTGGTGGAGTGGGCTGTTTGCGGTTCGCCAGTGTCAGGATCAACCATTTGTTCGATGTTGCCGTGGTCGGCAGTCACCAACATCTGCCCATTGACTGATTTGAGCGCATCGACTATGCGCTGCAGGCTGCTATCTATGGTTTCAACCGCTTTGATAGCTGCTGGGATAATGCCGGTATGCCCGACCATATCGCAATTGGCGTAGTTGCAAATAATCACATCATATTTGCCGCCGGTAATGGCATCGACCAGCTTATCGGTCACTTCCGGCGCGCTCATTTCTGGCTGTAGATCATAGGTGCGGACTTGTGGGGAAGGCACTAAAACCCGCTCTTCCCCCGGGAATGGCGCGTCAATGCCACAGTTTAAGAAAAAGGTGACATGGGCAAACTTTTCAGTTTCGGCAAGCCTTAATTGTGTCATGCCGACTTTGGACAGCACCTCACCCAAGCTATTGTGGATGTCCACTGACGGGAAGGCAATGGGGTAATCAAAATCCTGCTGATATTCGGTCAAGGTGCAAAAATAGCCGGTAAATGCAGCGTGTGCCCTATCGAAACCGCTGAAAGTTGGCGAGGTTAGTGCTTGCGATATTTCGCGGGTGCGGTCGGCACGGAAATTCATAAACACTACGGTGTCTTCCTGATCGAGTGCGACCGTTTGGCCTTGTGCGTCCAAAATGGCTGTCGGCAACACAAATTCGTCAGTTTCGCCACGCTCATAAGCGGCTTGCAAACCCGCCAAAGCCGATTCGGCGTTATGTTCTGCCACACCTTTGGCAATCAGATCATAAGCCAGATTAACCCTATCCCAACGCTTGTCCCTGTCCATGGCATAAAAGCGCCCGACTATCGAAGCAATTTTGCCGACGCCCAAGGCTGCAAATTTCGCATCTAACAAGGCAATTGAGGATGTAGCGCTTTTAGGTGGCACATCCCGACCATCCAAAAAACCATGTAAATAAATTTTTTGCAGGCCCCGTTTGGCAGCCAGTTCAATCATCGCCATAATCTGCTCTTCGTGGCTATGCACGCCGCCTGGCGACAGTAACCCCAAAATATGCAGGGCCTTGCCTTTTTCTTTTGCCAAATCAACCGCACGGCACAGCACTGGATTGCTGTAAAAACTACCGTCTTCGATGGCATCGTTCACTTTAGAGAAATCCTGCGGCACATAGCGGCCCGCACCTATATGAATATGCCCCACCTCTGAATTACCCATCTGGTCAGCCGGTAAGCCTACCACCCGACCGGAACAGGCCAGTAAGGTGTTGGGATAGTCTTTTTGCAAACTATCCCAACAAGGGGTGTTTGCCAAGGCAATGGCATTGTTTGCTTGTTCCAGCGAGTGGCCAAAGCCATCAAGAATGAGTAATACTAAAGGTTTAGGTCGGGGCAACATGGTTTATTTTTCTCCGGGACAGTTACAAAGTTAGTTTTTGGGTATTTGGGGGCTGCGCGATGTCGCCATTTCCTTGATCTCGGCAATCCATTACCCTAAAGCGAGGAAAATCATGTATCATTTGGTAAGCTTTGCTTCCGTTTTTTTGGGTCGGCAAACTAACCATCGGCATACTTAAATGTTTGTTATATTAATACACGTTGCCAGTTGTTGTGTATAAATAATTGCCCAAGATGCTTGCCGCAACAGAAAACCGCCCCAATCGCTCCAAAAATTATGCTGATAAGACTGGAAAACCGACCGGGCATAGTTGCTAACACGGCAACATGGGCTAAAAGCCCTGCCCTACCGGCCTTTGGCTTAACTATCAACTTTAGGTTGGCAGGCGCGGCGTTTTCTGTGTTGGCTATCGAACTTCCTTATTTAATTTTTTATCGCTTATCATGGACCGTATTTTAGAATTTATTGTAAATCATTACATTCTCGTTTTGGCTTTGGCTGTCGTCAGTTATTTGCTGGTGCAAGAACTGTTTGACACTGCCTTTAAAAAATTTGGCAATGTTTCGCCTATGCTTGCCGTTGCCAAAATGAATGAAGCGGAAACTGTTGTCATTGATGTGCGCGAGCCGGACGAATTTGTCACAGGGCATATCGAAAATGCTATCAGCATGCCGCTCAGCAGCTTGTCCGAAAACGTGCAGAAATTGGCTGCGTACAAAACAACACCCGTGCTGATCGCTTGCAAAACAGGCGCGCGCGCCTCGTCAGCAGGTAAGATTTTGACCAAAGCGGGCTTTGAAAATATCCAAGTGATCACTGGCGGCATGGATGCCTGGACGGATGATTACAAGCTACCTATAAAAATAACCAGTAAAAACAAAGCAAAAACTAACTTAAGCAAATCACTTTAACCACAACCACCACAATCATTACCATGGCCGAAGAAAATAACGCTGTAGAAAAACAATTCTCCATCCAAAAGATTTATACCAAAGATATGTCTTTTGAAACGCCCAATTCACCGTCCATTTTCACTGCAAAATGGGAACCTACGGTGGATTTTAATTTAGGCACCCAAGTCAATTCATTGGAGCCTAGCCTTTTTGAAATCGTGTTGACTGTCACCATTACGGTAAAATGCCAAGAAACCATCGCCTATCTGGTGGAAGCTTCTCAAGCCGGTATTTTTATCCTCGGTGGCTTTACCGAGGAAGAAATGGGCCCTATGCTAAGCTCATTCTGTCCGAATATCCTGTTCCCTTACGCCCGTGAAGTGGTGTCAGACTTGGTCACCAAAGGCGGCTTCCCGCAATTGCTGTTGGCACCAGTTAATTTTGATGCCTTGTACGCCCATCATTTGCAACAACAGCAAGAGCAGCAATCGCCAGGCAACGTGACCCTCAATTAATCTTGCCCGCAATAATCCTAATTGATGGACGCAAGAATTGCAGTGTTAGGGGCGGGGTCTTGGGGCACCGCCCTGGCTATTTTGGCGGCCAAAAATGGCTGCCAAACTTTGCTTTGGGGACACAATCCCGAACATATCCACGCTTTAAAAAATGACCGTGAAAACCGTCATTACTTACCCGGCCGGTTTTTTCCAGACAGCTTGTATGTCACTGGCAACATAAAAGAAGTGGCTGCCTTTGGTACATTATTACTTGTTTCGGTGCCTAGCCACGCCTTTAAGGCAACACTAGCGCACTTTAAACCATATCTATCGCCTGCCTGCAAAATTGCTTGGGCCAGCAAAGGCTTTAACCCTTCTGATGGCTCGCTGTTGCATGAAATAGTGGCCGAACTGTTTGGTACGGGCACGCCAGCCGCAATCCTTTCTGGCCCCTCATTTGCCAATGAAGTGGCTGACGGCTTGCCCACCGCAATCACAATTGCTTCCACACAAACCGAGTTTGCGGCTGAACTGGCGGATATCCTGCACAGCAGCCGCTTCCGCACTTACACTAGCACAGATGTTATTGGCGTGGAGGTGGGCGGCGCTGTAAAAAACGTGCTGGCAATTGCCGCTGGAATTGCCGATGGCTTAGGCTTTGGGGCCAATACTCGTGCCGCTTTAATCACCCGTGGTCTGAGCGAGATTATCCGCTTAGGGGTAAAGCTCGGCGGTAAACAGGAAACCTTTATGGGCTTGGCGGGCTTAGGCGATTTGGTGCTGACCTGCACTGACGACCAATCGCGTAACCGCCGCTTTGGCTTGGCATTGGGCCAAGGCCAAAACAGGGAGCAAGCGATATTGTCTATTGGTCAGGAGATTGAAGGTATTTCGGCAGCGAGGGAGACTTATTTGCTGGCACAGAAACATGGGCTGGACATGCCGATTGTCGAACAAACCTATCGGGTGTTATACGAAGGTTTGGCTCCGCATGATGCAGTGGAGAATTTGTTGTCGCGCAACTTGAAGGCGGAATCTTAGCTACCTAGCAAGTGGTGAACACTGACATTACGCCCTTACTCAGCACCCTTCCAGAGCCGTTGCCCTTGCTTGTGTCATTAGCCGCTTCAATAGGATAGGTGTTTATTATTTATGTATTTAAAATCAACCACATAAAAACCATGCAAAATCAGCAATGTTTCAATTAGAACACCTAGCATAATCGACTCAACAATTGCCCGGATTGTTTGCACATGCCGTGCTGACCAAACTTCCTATATTGCTGGAAGTAAAAGGGCTGGCACCCATTTGTTTATTCACTGCACTGGTGTAACCCCAACTGGTGACACCAACCACGGCATTGTACCCAGAAGCCCCGCCGGTATTCTCGCCAACTGGCTCTATGCCAAAATTCACTATCCATGGACCACCGCTAGCACCGCCCGCTTGACCAGAGCCGAGTAAGGTATTATTGGAAAAGCTGCTGCTGACATAGCCCAGCGAATCGGTGCGCTCTTGCCAAGTACCATTATCCAAAGACACCGGATAACCTAATTGTGTCAGTTGGTTAGTGTTGTTAACGTAGCCGTAGCCATTCATACCATAACCCAACCATCCTGTGTTAATCCCAAGTTTCGCGTTAAGGACAATAACCGCAACATCATTTTGACAGATAACACCTTTTTGAAAACAGGAATCTGTGCCATTGAAATAAGCGGTCAAAAGATACACTGCTTTTGCCGTCGCAATGCCGTATGGCGCAACACCCTGATCGTAACCGGGCGCAAATTGCCAATTCGACCACCATTGGCTTTTGCCAAAATTGGCTACGCAATGTGCAGCAGTCACTACTATGCCTGGTTTTATAAGCGATGCAGAACAGACATAGGTGCTTGCCCCTTCGTTAAACCATAGTTTGCCTGCTGCCCTAAACGGGTAGAACCTTGTCGTTCCGTTGTTCAGTGCATTGGATCTGCTGGTGGTAAACGGTTGATTGGATGATCCATAATCCTCAGGCACTATCTGCCCCCAGGGAACTCCATGACTAAGGTCATACGGCCTAACTAAAACTACCGGACTTAACTTGCCGTTGCCGAAGCCACCTTGTGAAAAGCTAGGAACACTCGCATTTCCAGATGCCCCCGTACCACCGGATGATGGGGTGGACAGACCCGGCACACCACCCTGACCTTGCAACAAGGTGTCAAGCAGGGAAGATGGCTGGGCTATAGCTAATGGCAGCGGTATTGGTTTGGCCGACAGGTAATCAATACTACCGATTACCCCAGCACCCTGATCAATCTTCAAAACCGTGACTTTACCAATATGAACGATCTGGTCATTTGCAGAGAATGCGCCCACAGAAAAAATGGCCGCAGTAAAAAATGCCGCCAAATGACTTTTATATAACTGATGTTACGCACCCCGATTCCAAACAGCGTATCATTCTAGGATGGATAAAGAAAAAACAGAGCTCTACACGGACTACCTGATTTGCAACCAAGGCTTGGCGACGGCGACTAGCCTGTCGGCGATGCTGGACGGTGAAGTCAGCCACGACCAAATAACACGCTACAT